>NZ_JBIUCQ010000020.1:0-49740 GCF_044538495.1 Acinetobacter sp. ABJ_C4_1
TCAATTACTGACTTAAATTTCGCTCAAATAAACTTCGAGTAATTTAAACCAATCAATCAATGAAAATTATTTCGATTAATCAATCAGTAAAAATCCACACAAGTTGTTCTTCAATTCTCTTAATGATTTTTCTGCTCTTCGTCAGAGACAGATTCGACACAATACTAAGCTTTTATCTCAACCCTGTAAGCTAAGATATTCTCGTGTATCGCGTCGGGATGAGTGCATTATAGGGAAAAAAAACCGGCACGCAAGCACTTTTATAAATATCCGTGTTCGACCGGTTCTTTTTCACCCAAATAAAGCTTATAAAATTATCAAATAATTGATTTATATAGTTAATTTATTTTTTCAATGTTTTGATCTTTATATCTACAATCTTTATAGGCTGTTTTGGCACGTTTTGATGCATACCATAGTTTGATGTAGGAACCTGAACAATACGGTCAACTACATCCATTCCTTTTACCACTTTTCCAAAAACGGCATACCCAGGATTTCCTGGTGAACGATTAAGAAATTTATTATCTGCAACATTTATAAAAAACTGACTAGTAGCTGAATCTGGATCTGATGTACGAGCCATAGCTAAAGTACCACGTGTATTTGCAATACCATTTCCTGCTTCGTTCTTAATAGGTGTTCGTGTTGTCTTTTCCTGCATATTTGCAGTCATGCCCCCACCTTGTGCCATAAAACCAGGAATCACACGATGAAAGATTGTCTCTTTATAAAAACCAGACTTTATATAGCTTTTAAAGTTATTCACACTAATCGGTGCTTTATCGTCGTATAACTCTATTTCGATGTTGCCCAAATTTGTTTGCATCTCAACTAAGCTATTAGCCCATACTGAGTGACTGCTTAAACCTAGACAAAACAACATCAATAGCTTTTTCATATTTTCCTACAATAAACTTTATAAAAAGATAATCATTAAATCTAATCGTCTACAGCGAAGAATTCTAGTGAGTATTTATTAAGAATTTTAATACCATATTCTATTTAATCCATGTTCCACGTGAAACATGGATTATTGAGTTTGCTTAACTATTTTTATCCCAGAATTTTCTGAAATTTTTACTAATTTCGATAGTATGGCGTTTTGCTTTTCTAGAAATTGGCGTCAGGTTAATAAAACCATGAGTCTGTTCCGGAAATTCTTCGTAATACATTTTTACGCCATTTTGTCTTAACTTATGACTATATATTTTTGCTTCGTCATGTAAGACATCATGTCCAGCTGTAATCACAAAAGCCGGTGGATTTTTCTTTAGGTTGCCATAGGTAGGTGAAATAATTGGGTCATCAAGTTCCACATTATGCTGAGTTGCATAATATTGTGTGACGTAATCAATATCGGTATTTGTTAAAACCAACCCTTCGTTATAAGCATAAAAAGAAGGATGTCTGCTTTTGAAATCCACTGTTGGATAGATAAGTAATTGTGCTTGCGGAGCATAAGCTTTATTTACTGATCTTTGCGCAACAACAGTACTAATATTTCCACCTGCACTGTCCCCTGCAACCGCAATTCTATTTTTTAATATTTTTAATTGTCTGCGATTTTGATAAACCCATGCTAATGCATCTTCACACGACTGAATTAAATGTTGTGGTGAAACTTCCGGAGCAAGAGGATAGTCGATACTCAGTACCTGTACTCTGGCGTATTTAGCTAATAAACGACAAACCTCATCATGAGTATCTAAACCACCTACGACAAAACCACCTCCATGATAAAACACAATTAATGGCAGTTTCTTGTTAGGAGCAGGATGATAATGTCTGGCAAAGATTGTGCCGCTTTGGAGTGGCAGACGAATATCCTCTACCGACTCAATATAGGTTGGTTTTTGACGTATGGCATGCATTTGTGCATCAAACATTCTTCTTGATTCAATTGGGTCAGAACCAATAAAGCCCACTCTCCCCTGTTTAATTTGCACAGCCATCATGCATTTAGTAAATGAATCGAGATCTGGATATTGATAAGAATATCCTAAAATTTTAGCGAGAGACTCTTGGGCTATTCGAGGCAACCTATCGAGTGCTCGAGCAGCGGGGCCCTGCCCCTTATCTAGCAATGTTTGAATTTTTTGATTAAATGCTGTCATGCCTGTCTCCTTGAATCCCTCTTATCCTTCATATTTTCTACAGAATTCTTTGTTGTTTGACTATATTCGCATACAACTCATGCAATCAAGATACAAAGGTAAAAACCAATCTACGCTAATCTGATTTATAGCAAATGTCATTAACAAATCTGTCGATTAAAACAGGACTTTTTTGCCAATTATTGTTAACAGACAAAAAGAGGTACTGCTATGTCAGCAAAACTAGTTGTTACTATGTTAGCAACCAGTCTTTTAACTGTAGGCTGTGTTGCTTATCCAGATGACCCTTATTATCGTGGTGGCGGATATGGTTACCATGATCATGATCGTCGCTATGATCGTGACGATCAACGTCGATATAATGATTGGGAACGGAAACGTTGGGAAGAGCGTCAACGAGTATATGAACAACAACGTAAAGATATTCGTGAACAAGAAAAAGATCGTCGTGAATGGGAAAAAAGGCACCGTGATTGGGATAAAAAACGGGTAGAAGATCGAGATCATGATCGCCGAGATTATCGTCATGATGATTAAATTCACTATTATATAAAAAGCCCCAAAGAGATAAGTCTTCTGGGGCTTTTTTGAGAAATATAAATTCTCTTTCATTTATAGAAAATGAGTAGCAGCTCATTTCATATATATATCGGCATCTTGAACATATATGTTCTATAAACTCATATCTCTTATTTTAGCAGTGAATTACTGAGCAGTTGCAGAACCTGAAACTGAACCAGAAGCACCAGCGTCTACTTGACCTGGTTGCGCTTGACCAGAAACACCTGCATCGATACCAGCACCAGCGTGTACACCAGATGGGCTAGCACTTGTTTGAGCAGAACCTGATGCGTTTAAACCAGCTTCAGATGCACAACCAACAGCTGTAAGAGCAACACCAGCAAGTACTACAGAGATAAGACCTAATTTTTTCATGATTGCTTTCCTTTCATTACGACAAACGTTTAAATGCAAAGTTCATCTTCGCGCTGCCTATAATTCACAATTTTTTTTTCTGACGTGCGTATCATTGGTTGTCTTTTGTAGTAATAGAAGTACAAATTCTGCAATTTTTTATTAAATTCAATTTTTTAATCTGAGCAACCTAATTTATAAATTAAACCGTAGATAAATGTTTGTTTAATTTTATCAATTTTTTCTTTTTATTCTGCTGGGCCCTTATATTTAAAATTTTTCCATTTATAGAAACGCTATATAAGGTACGTAGACTGTTACAGAGCTTTTTTACCCTTACAAGTGATTTCTTCATAAAAAAGCCGCGAATGATCGCGACTTTTTTGAAAGTGAATATGGCTTAAACGTTAGATTATGGCCACTGCATTTCACCTTTTACAACTTTAGCCCCTAACTCCAAGCTATCCACACTTTGAAGAGTTGGATATTGCTTTTGCATAAGTTTGCTCAACTCAGCAGAGTTTTTAGTTGCCTTAGCTGCTTTTTCATAACTATTTAAATAGTTAATTGAGAAATTAACCGCATCGAGACCTTGTGGAGCTCCCTCAACCATATGTGCAGGCACAACAATTTTAGGCTGAAGGGCTTTGATACTTTCTAAAGATTGAATAACTTCCGCACGATCTTTAGTTTTAGGAGTATCGGCCATCCATAAATGAATGCCTGAAGACACAGGGATTCCCCCTACTACTGCTTTTGCAGACGGTACCCATAAATAGGTAAGTTCTTTTTTACCTTTAATTTCGATTGATTCATTTTCAAGTTTTAAAGTTTTAGCTGTATAAGCTTGAGGCACAATAATTTGGCTAGGTGCATTTGCACCCATTTGTGGTCCCCAATATTTAACTTTAAGCGCTTGAGTATCTTGAATATGCTTTACTGTTTCTGGAGTGGCAATAATCTGTACATTCGGAAAATACTGTTTAAATACGTCTAAGCCGAAATAATAGTCCGGGTCACCATAGCTTACAAAAATTGTTTTTAATGTTTTACCGCTATCGAGAATATTTGCGGCAATGCGCAATGCTTCAGATTTTGAAAATTGTGCATTAACCAATAAAACTTCCTTATCCCCTTCTATTAAGGTTGAAGTCACACCGAAGTGTTCTGGTTTAGCAAGAAAACTCTGAATTTTGAGATCTTGAGCAAAAGCTGACTGAGCCATAGTGAATGCCGTTGCAGTAGCAAGCACAGAAGCGGTTAATTTAAATAATTTCATTAGGTATTCTCCTGTTTCATGAAGAACACTTTAAATTGCAATTTATGTAAGATAAATGCACTAATTTAAGATAAACTGTTGCATATATTGTAATAATAGCTAGACATATGGATACTTTAAAAGCAATTCAGGTCTTTGTTTCTATTGCACAACATGGCAATTTGACCAAAGCCGCAGAGCATCTTAATTATTCTCGTGCCATGGTTTCGCGTTATCTTGAGCACCTTGAACACACGTTCTCAACTCGACTTTTTCAGAGAAATACCCGAAAAATATCTCTTACTCCCGCAGGTGAGAAAGCTCTGCTCTACTGTGAAAATATTTTACAGCAACAACAACTTTTACAAGAGCTCGCAGCGCCTGAGCAACATAACGGTACAATCCGTTTTACATGCGGTTTATTTTTATTTGAACTTGGGGTAGCAGAATGTATTCGTCAATTTAAGCGACAGCATCCTCATATTCAGTTTGATGTTTACCTAACTGAAAGCACAATTGATCTTATAGATGCACAAGTGGACTTGGCACTACGTATTACTCAAAAGGTAGCTGATGGTTTAATTGCTCGGCCAGTTTGTCAGATCGAGTCTGTTTTCTGTGCTCATCCGGATTATTTAAAACAGCACAGTCCCCTGCTGCATCCTCGTCAGCTGATTCAGCATGAATGTATTGCTCATCATAGCCAGCATCAATTCTGGACACTTTTTGATAATGAACAACAACCTCAGAACTATCCTTTAAATGTTACTTTTAAAAGTAATGATGTGAATGCGCTTTACGATATGTGCTTACATGCCCAGGGAGTTGCGATGTTACCGTCATTATTAGTTGAGAAAGATTTAAAAGAAAAACGCCTGACAGCTTTATTTAAAAATTTTACGGCTCCTGCGTTAAGTTTGTCGGTTGTGTATGCTTCTAGGCAACATTTACCCCGAATCACTCAAGAATTTATAGCTTTTATGATCGAAAATCTGGATTTTTACTTAAAACCGCAAAATTAAAAGCTTTAAATTGCCGTGTACGCTTGAATTTTTAGGCAATGCCCATACTTCATCCCTATTAATGAATTACAGCATATGCATGGCAGTTCAGGTTTTACACAGTAAATACTGATGCCAAAAAGGACTGTACATGTTTAAAAACCCATTTAAACGGAGATCATCAATGGCTAATGAGCAAAACGAGCAAGCTCAAGACATTCAAAATGAGCAAGCTGAGCAATCTAACGAGCAAACTCAGGCTGAAGGTGTAGAGCAAGCAAACGACGTTACCGTTGAATCTTTACAAGCGCAAATCACTAAACTAGAAGAAAATCTTAAACTTGAAAAAGCTCGTACTGCCAATGCAGTTTACGAAGCACAAAAAAGTGTAGAGCGTATTCAACGTGAGTCTGAGAAGCATAAAGAAACTGTGCTTGAAAAATTTGCCAAAGAATTGTTGGATTCTGTCGACAATTTAGAACGTGCAATTCAAGCTGCTGGTGGCGAAGAAACACCTGTACTTGAAGGTGTTAAGTTAACTTTGAAGTCATTGTTAACGACTCTTGAGAAATTTGGCGTTGTAGAAGCTGATACTCAAAATGGTTTCAACGCAGATTTACACCAAGCTGTTGGTATTGATCCAAATGCCAAAGCCAATGAAATCGGCACCGTTTTACAAAAAGGCTATACCTTAAATGGTCGCTTGTTGCGCCCTGCTATGGTTATGGTTGGTCAATAAAATGAGCAAAAGCGAAGCATCGCTTCGCTAAAAGCACAAAATTTGAGAGTTTTTTGATTTTTTTTCATAAAAATGCTTGAAAAAAACCGATTGACTCTCATATCGAATAACAAGCAAAAACATTGCAACAGAATTTTAGAGGAACACACCAAATGGCGAAAATTATTGGTATTGACTTAGGTACTACCAACTCATGTGTTGCTGTACTTGAAGGCGATAAAGTAAAAGTAATCGAAAACGCTGAAGGCGCACGTACAACTCCATCGATCATTGCTTATAAAGATGGCGAGATCTTGGTTGGTCAAAGCGCTAAGCGTCAGGCAGTAACAAACCCTAAAAATACATTATTCGCGATCAAGCGTTTAATTGGTCGTCGTTATGAAGATCAAGCCGTACAAAAAGACATTGGTCTTGTACCGTATAAAATCATCAAAGCAGACAACGGTGATGCTTGGGTTGAAGTAAACGATAAAAAATTAGCGCCTCAACAAATCTCTGCTGAAATCTTGAAAAAGATGAAAAAAACTGCAGAAGATTATTTAGGTGAAACAGTAACTGAAGCGGTAATTACCGTTCCTGCTTACTTTAACGATGCTCAACGTCAAGCAACTAAAGATGCGGGTAAAATCGCTGGTTTAGATGTTAAACGTATCATTAACGAACCAACTGCTGCGGCTCTTGCGTTCGGTATGGACAAAAAAGAAGGCGACCGTAAAGTTGCAGTTTACGACTTAGGTGGTGGTACTTTTGACGTATCTATCATTGAAATCGCAGACCTTGATGGCGACCAACAAATCGAAGTGTTATCAACTAACGGTGATACTTTCCTTGGTGGTGAAGACTTTGATAACGCATTAATTGAATACTTGGTTGAAGAATTCAAGAAAGAACAAAGTGTGAACTTGAAAAATGATCCACTTGCGTTACAACGTTTGAAAGAAGCTGCTGAAAAAGCAAAAATCGAGCTTTCTTCATCTAATGCAACTGAAATTAACCTTCCATACATCACTGCTGATGCGACTGGTCCTAAACACTTAGTGATCAACGTAACTCGTGCAAAACTTGAAGGTTTAGTTGCTGACTTAGTTGCTCGTACAATTGAACCTTGCCGTATTGCACTTAAAGATGCTGGTCTTTCGACTTCTGACATCTCTGACGTAATTTTGGTTGGTGGTCAGTCTCGTATGCCACTTGTACAACAAAAAGTACAAGAATTCTTCGGTAAAGAGCCACGTAAAGACGTGAACCCTGACGAAGCAGTTGCAATCGGTGCTGCAATTCAAGGTGCTGTATTGTCTGGCGACAAGAATGACGTATTGCTTCTTGACGTAACACCATTAACTTTAGGTATTGAAACAATGGGCGGTGTATTAACACCAATCATTGAGAAAAACACGACGATTCCTGCGAAGAAATCACAAGTGTTCTCTACTGCTGCTGATAACCAACCAGCTGTAGATATTTCAGTTTACCAAGGTGAACGTAAGATGGCTCAACAAAACAAATTGTTGGGTAACTTCCAATTAGGCGATATCCCACCTGCTCCACGTGGTGTGCCGCAAATTGAAGTATCATTTGACATCAACGCTGACGGTATCTTGAAAGTATCTGCGAAAGATAAGAGCACTGGTAAAGAGCAATCAATTCAGATTAAAGCAAACTCAGGTTTATCTGATGCTGAAATCGAAGCAATGATTAAAGATGCTGAAGCGAATGCTGAAGAAGACCGTAAGTTTGAAGAACTTGCAAAAGCTCGTAACGAAGCTGATGCATTAATTTCAAGCTCGAACAAAGCTGTTAAAGATCTAGGTGACAAAGTGACTGAAGATGAAAAAACAGCGGTAAGCACAGCGGTTTCTGAACTTGAAGCAGCAACTAAAGAAAATGATGTTGAAGCGATCAAAGCGAAAACTGAAGCTTTACAAAACATTTTGATGCCGATCACTCAACGTGCTTATGAACAAGCACAACAAGCTGGTGGTGCTGAAGGTTTTGATCCTAATGCATTCCAAGGTGGCGATGCTGGTCAACAAAAAGCTGATGATGGCGTTGTAGATGCTGAATTTACAGAAGTAAAAGATGACAAAAAATAATTTGTCTCTTTAAAAAGGCCGCGCGAAAGCGCGGTTTTTTATTGATTACAAAAAGTAACAATTATTATTTTTATATTAATTTGGTTGTTTTGTAGTCAAAATAGTCAATTGTTAAAATTAACTGTCTATTATTTATAACTATTTTAAAAAATTAAAATCACTGTTATTAAATCCATTAATTTTTCCATTAGTGCCAAATAAATAGATTTATCTATTCCCTTTCTTTAGCAAGATCACAAAACAACCACTATCTCTGGTCTTCTTTATCACTTTGACGAATCCGAATTACTTACTAACAATAAGAATTTATTTATATTTTTATTTTTGCCATGAAAAAATTTCTATGGTGGGGAATAAGCTTTTACTTAAGTATGAGCTTATACACAGTTGCTTTTGCTCAAAGCCATTTATCAACTATTTCTTTTAATCAACCTCTAAAATACAAGATTGATTATATAGATCCACGTTTTCATATTACCAAGGAACAATTTATTCAAATTGGTCAAGAAGCTGCTGGGATTTGGCAGAAAGAGACAGGAAAGACCTATTTTATTTATGACCCACAAGCAGAACTTACAATTAATTTAGTTTTTGATGATTATCAAGCGGTTCAAAATGAAAGAAAAATTAATATAAATAAGTTATTACAACAGCAGGAAGAATTGCGGGAGAAAAATAAAGCTGTTCTATTATCTAAACAACAAATAGATCAGGAAACTTCTCTTTTGAATGAAGCAAAAGTTCAGCTAAATAATAGATTTGAACAATATCAAAAGGATGTAACTCTTTTTAACAAAGGAGATAATAGTAAATTTAATCAAGCTGATTTAATTAAACGTCAAGCTGAGCTAACCGAATTATCATTAAAGTTAAAAACAAAATTTTCTCAACATAACAATAAAATAGAAAATCTTAATGCACAAATTAAGCAAATAAATCAACAGCAAAGCCTGCTTAATCAATCTATTAAACAATTTAATTTAACTACAACGGCTAGTCCAGAGGCTTTTCACAAAGGTTTATTCAGTCAAAACCAGATTCAGATTTATGGTTTTAATTCATTTGATGATTTGCGTCTAACACTTGCCCATGAATTTGGACATGCACTGGGACTAAAACACACTACTGACCCTAAATCTTTAATGTATCCTCGTTTAAAAGAGCAAGATATTCATAACTTCAAATTAACGCATTCAGATTTAGTCTTACTGAGTTCATTTTATAGTTCCAATAACGAAAATCATTAAAACCAACTGATTAAATAAACTAAATAAATTAAAAATTAATCAAATTTTTCTAACAAATAATTTGGCAAATGGTAAAAAATAATGAGACTAAAGTCTCATTTATTTGTCGAAATTGTACATTTTTTGATTGATTTTTCATTTTATCTTCTTATAATACGTTTCTTTCAAATCTCCCCTCCCGTGACGACTATGCGCTTAACTTCTTTGTTTTTAGGCTTGGCTTTTGCTTTTTCTAATTTTCAGGCCAATGCTCACCTTGCAACTCCTGTGAATACTCAAGTTCAGCAAAAAGATGCTCAACATTTGACATATAAAATTGCTGAAGTTGATCCTCGTTTTGGTTTAAGTCAAGATCAATTGATTCAGATTACTCAGCAAGCTGCTGATATCTGGAAAGAAGGTACGGGTAAAAATTACTTTACTTATGATCCAAATGCAAAGTTAGAAATTCGTCTTGTATACGATGACAGCAAAAATCGTTCAGAACAGCGTCAAAAAATCTCTGCTCAATTTAAACAAGATCAACAACGCGTAGTTGATGAACAACAGCAAATTAAGCAGTTGAAGCAAAATTTAAGTCAAACTCAATCTGATCTTGAAAACAAAAAACAGATCTTAAATGAGAAATTGAAGAATTTTGATCAACAAATGATGCAATTTAACGAAGGTAAATTAGCACCTGAATACACAGCAAAATCTCTTGCGAAAACTCAAAAAGATTTACAGAAACAAACTGTTTCTTTAAAGAAAGATATTGCTGCTTACAATCAGCAAGCTGCGGACTTAAACAAAAAGGTTAATCACTTTAACCAGATTAATGACCAGTTTAATCAATCATTAAATCAGTTTAAACAAAATGCCCAAGCTGATGTATTTAAGAAAGGTCTTTATAACGGTAAACAAATCACAATCTATGAGTATAGCTCTATTGATGATTTACGTTTAACGATTGCTCATGAATTAGGTCATGCACTTGGCTTAAAACACTCTGATCAACCAGGCGCGTTAATGTACTCAGTTCGCAAAGACAGCGATAAAAAAAGTGATATTTTAACTGACGCTGATCGTGATCTATTAAACGCTTTACCTCAATAATTAGATACAAGACATCAATGATGTATCTATTTTATAAATAGATACATCGAAATTCATGTCAAAGTCATGTTATTGTGGTTGTAAGAGCCGTCTAAAATAGAATGGAGATCAAGATGAGTTATTATCATATCCTGATTGAAGTAAATGACCACATTAGTACGATTGAACAAACTCGAGATATCGAACTATTTGATATTATTGAACTTAAACCGTACCTTCATTCTATTTTACTGCCTTATTTTAATGAGCAAGAAATTGAACTTGAAGATGAAAATATTGAATATAAAGATATTTTACATCTTGAAGTTAAGCAGACATTACTACCCATCGAACATCTAATCGAAGAAGAACAGAAGCAGTTACCAAGTGACACCGATGTCACTATTACTGCTTATGAAATCTTTAATGATCGTGATTTAAGCCAAGATGTCACTTCAGTTATTTTGGACATTTTGGAAGCTGTAAAGCTAGATTAATCCATAGTTTAACTGCTAAATAAAAAAGGTCTGCATATGCAGACCTTTTTTATTTAATGCCTTATTGCATCATTTTTCGGGCTTGTTCCTGACGGAATGCTCTTAAAATTTGCTGCCCTGCCCGTCCAGTTGGATTTAAACCTAAACGAGTCTGCTCTTGACGGATAGCAATACGTGTTTTATCACCAATTAAGCCATCTACAGCACCAATATCATAGCCACGATTAATCAGAAATTGCTGAATCTCTCGACGCTCTGCACGCGAAGTGCCTGGGTCATCTGTTGGCCAAGAAGCAACGAATGGCTTGCCACCTTTTAAGCGATCAGATAAATGTGCAATCGCAAGTCCATAACTTTCGGCTGCGTTATAGCTATAAATGGCATCAAAATTTTTAAATACTAAAAACACTGGGCCATTTGCTCCTGCTGGTACCATTAAACCGGCAGGTGTACTATCAGACAAAGCACCTTGAATTAAAGGTGTACCATCAATTCGGGTTACTCCACGTGCACTCCAGCTACTCAATGATTTTTTCGAGCGGCGCCCTTCTCCATCAATTGACATACCTGATGGGATTTTGACTTCAAAACCCCAAGGCATTCCTGTTTGCCAACCCGCTTTATTTAAGAAATTAGCAGTTGATGCCAATGCATCTGCCGTACTCGACACTAAATCTCGGCGACCATCTCCATCAAAATCAACAGCTAAGCGTTCATAAGTTGATGGCATAAACTGCGTATGTCCAAACGCACCCGCCCATGAGCCTTTAAGTTGATCTTCGGTTAAATCGCCACGTTGTAAAATACGCATAGTGGCAAAAAACTCGGTACGGAAATAACTTTGTCGGCGCCCTTCACAACTTAAAGTTCCAAGTGCTTGCAATAAAGGATATTTTCCAGAAATATCCCCAAAATTACTTTCAACACCCCACACCGCCACAATTGTTTCTGGCGGTACGCCATAAGCTTGAGATGCACGATTTAAAACATCTCGATATTGCGCTAATTTTTGTTTCCCAAGCTCAACACGCTCTTCATCTACAAGACCAGATAAATAGTCCCAAATCGGTGTAGAAAATTCTGGCTGATAATTTAACTTATCAATAACTGAGTAATCCGGCGTTAAATTTTGCGTATAGCGGTCATAAGTACTACCTGAAACTCCAGCAGCAATCGCTTGTGAACGTAAATTTGCTAAACAACTCTGGAAATTATTATTAGGCGTATAGGTATTGCTATTCGTTACTGGAACAGTCGCATTACTAGATATTGTAGAAGTAGAACCATTTATTACCAGCTCTGCTTGAGCCTGAGTCATTGCCAAAAATATAGACCCAACAATACAAGAAAAACGTCGCATATTATCCTAGTTCAATTTTTAAATTTAAATTTGTCTGTACCATACCATTATGGACTCAAAATTTTCAGAGAGAAATCGTAAATTTGAATTCATAATTACTTCTTTAAATTCATTTCCAAAGTTTTAAATTCAAATTTTACATCTAGTTTTGAATTTAAAACTTCTTACACAAGATTAATTGGTTTTTAAATTCAAAAATCCTTCCTGTAGTTTAAATTCAAAATGTTACTTTAAATTTAAAAGCCTAAACCCATTCTATCTGTGGATAACTTATAAAACCACACACCTAAACTGCCTTACACACTATATTCTTTATGCTTTTCATAACTCTTGTGAAGTACAAGCCCTTGGCTACTCATGAATATACGTTTTAAATTTAAAAGTTAGATGTGGTTTTGAATTCAAAACACCACCCAGACAACATACATCTTTTTAAATTCAAAAAAATATAAGTTAGAGCACCCGATTTAAATTCAAACTTTAGGTATTGGGGATAACTTATTTTAAATTCAAAACCACCAAAACGACTTATTTCATTTTTAAATTCAAAATTAGAACCTTTATTTAAATTCAAAAAGCTTACCGAAAGTTATCCACAGCAGAACAACACTAGGTTTTTTAAATTTAAAAGACAAAAAAAAGCGATCCGAAGATCGCTTTTTAGAAATTTTAACTTAATTAAATGGTCATATCAGCTGTTAATGCGAGTGGTTCTGGCAAAATTTTCGCTAATTGACGGCACAAACTCGTCAATTCATTACTATCCACAGGCATTAATGTAATGTGACCCAACTTACGGCCAGCACGTTCTGATTTGTTATACAGGTGCAGATGAGCGCCATTTAATGCTAAAACATCTTCAGTTTTAGGATGTTGACCAATAATATTGATCATAACCGTTGGTCGAACAACGTCTGTTGAGCCCAATGGTAGTCCTGCAACAGCTCGAACATGGTTTTCAAACTGTGAACATACGGCGCCTTCAATTGACCAGTGGCCAGAGTTATGCACACGTGGTGCCATCTCATTTGCACATAAGCCTTGTTCTGTCACAAATAGCTCGAGAGTTAGCACACCTACATAGTTGAGATGATTTAACAAACGCGTAATGTAGTCTTGAGCAACAGGTTGTAGAGCTTCACTGCTCGGTGCAGGTACGATTGAATGCGACAAAATACCGTTGTGATGGTGATTTTCAGCTAATGGCCAAGTTTTTACTTCACCATTTTGACCGCGTACTGCAATAATCGAAACTTCGCGAGAAAATTTCACAAAGCTTTCAGCAACTAAACTTTTTGCAGGACCAAGCTCTGCCCAAGCTGTATCAATTTGGTCTTCTGAACGAAGTACAAACTGACCTTTGCCATCATATCCGCCTGTTGCCGTCTTGAGTACAATCGGTAAACCAAGCTCAGCAACAGCTTTTTTCAAGCTTTCTAGGCTATCTACAGCACGATACGGTGCAACAGGAATCTCAAGTTCATCAAACAATGCTTTTTCTGACAAACGATTTTGCGCAGTCGCTAAAGCAACACGAGGAGGGTGCAATGTTTTGGTTTGTGTTAAAACATCTACGTCCGCAACAGGCGTATTTTCAAACTCAAGGCTGAAAACATCAGCGCTTTCAATAAACTGCTTTAAACCTTGTTCGTCTTGGCTAGAAAAAACTTGGCCTAAAACACCTGCTGGACAATCTGTATTTGCTTCAAAAAAAGTACATTGAATATTTAATGGTAAAGCTGCTTGCGCCATCATACGGCCCAATTGTCCACCACCAAAAATACCGATAGTTTTATCCATTTCAGCCTCTTAAACCTGTCCCGGAATATTGTTGCTTGCAACTTTATCAGTTTGAGCAGCACGGAAATCTGCAACATTTTTTGCAATTTCAGGACGAGTTAAACCTAAGATTTGAGCAGCCATAATCGCAGCATTGGTCGCACCAGCTGGACCAATTGCCAAAGTACCGACTGCGATACCTGCTGGCATTTGTACGATTGAAAGCAATGAATCTACGCCATTTAAAATTGATGATTTAACTGGTACACCCAACACAGGTAAGTCAGTTTTTGCAGCACACATACCTGGTAAGTGCGCAGCACCACCAGCGCCTGCAATAATCACTTGAATACCGCGATCACGCGCAGTTTCTGCATATTCAAATAAACGGTCTGGCGTACGGTGAGCAGATACCACTTCCGCTTCAAATGGTACACCAAGCTGTTTAAGCATATTGGCAGTATGTTCAAGCGTTGCCCAATCGGACTGGGAACCCATGATAATTCCGACTAAAGGTTGGGTATCTGTTGCGACCGCGTTCATTGGCATTTCCAAAGCGTAAAAATGGTAAAAACTCGACTTGTACCAAGCCAAGCATGAGAGAAAAAGATGAGGCCAATATTATAGCTGTTTTTTCACTCACCCCAAAGCCCAAGTTTATGAGGAAAAAGCATGAATCCGATGGATTTAACAACGATCTGTCTGAAAACCTGATTTCAAATAATTTTACTGGCTTCTAAATACAAAATAGACGCAGCCAAACAGGCATAACATGGCCCAAACATAGTCTAATTTAAACGGCTGCTTAAATAGCAACACCATAAATGGCACAAATACAATGAGAGTGACTACTTCTTGGGTAATTTTCATTTCACCCAAAGTCCAGTTTTGATCACTCAAGATTCGAGTTGCTGGAATCATAAAACTATATTCCAGTAGGGCAATAATCCAACCGAATAAAATCGCTTGCCAGAATGGAGCATGGTGCAAAAACTTAAGATGCCCATACCATGCAAGTGTCATAAAACAGTTCGAAATAATTAATAGCATAAAAGCTAAAACCGTTGGGCTCAAAGGCACATCCTTCATCGTCACGATGATTTAAGTATGAATATGGATCAAAAACATTATAAAAGATAAAACTATAATTCAGCTTAAATCTAAAAAATAAAGCTGTACTTTTATGAGTGCCTCAAACACATAGAACAACAACGAATTTTGACTATCTTTTCCAGTTGAGCCTTGCTATCGTTGCTGGCAAATTTATCAATAATGAAAACACAGTAATTCACATTAATACTGTGTACAAAAGCAGTGGAGAAGGCGAGCAATGCATCTGCATATCTTGGGTATTTGTGGCACTTTTATGGGCTCTTTAGCACTTTTAGCTCGTGATTTAGGACATAAGGTAACAGGTTCCGATTCAAACGTTTACCCGCCAATGTCTACCCAGTTAGAAAATGCAGGTATTGAACTCATGCAAGGCTATGACCGTAGCCATTTACAGCCTCATCCGGATTTGGTTATTGTCGGCAACGCCATGAAACGTGGTATTGATGCCGTCGAATACATGCTTAATGAAGGCCTGCCATATATTTCTGGTCCACAGTTCCTTGCCGATCACGTTTTACAAGGCAAACATGTCCTTGGTGTGGCGGGTACTCATGGAAAAACAACTACAACAACCATGTTGGCTTGGGTACTTGATCAGGCTGGTTTAAACCCAGGCTTTTTAATTGGTGGTGTTCCACTTGGTTTTAGTGAAAGCGCTCGTTTAGGCGGTGGTAAATACTTCTGCGTTGAAGCCGACGAATATGACTCAGCTTTCTTTGATAAACGTTCTAAGTTTGTTCATTATCATCCAAAAACGGCAATTTTAAATAACCTTGAATTTGACCATGCGGATATTTTTGATGACCTAGCAGCGATTCAAAAGCAATTCCATCATCTGGTTCGTACTATTCCAAGTGAAGGCCGTATTATTGCGCCAATTACTGAAACACATATTGATGAAGTACTTGAAATGGGTTGCTGGACACCAGTGATTCGTACAAGTTTAGAAGCAAATGAAAAAGCTACTTTGTCTGCCGAATTAATTTCAATTGATGGCAGCCATTTTAAAGTACTCGAAAATGGCAATGTTGTTGGCGAAGTGAAATGGAGCATGACAGGGCAGCATAGCGTAGCGAATGCATTGGCAACGATTGCAGCCGCTCAGCATGTAGGCGTTTCGCTTGAAAAGGCATGTGAAGCTTTGTCTAACTTTGGCGGTGTAAAACGCCGTATGGAGTTACTCGGCACGATCAATGGTATTGAGGTTTATGATGACTTCGCTCACCATCCCACAGCAATCGACACGACTTTAGATGGCGCACGCAAACGTTTAGGCGAACGTCGTTTATGGGCCATTATTGAGCCACGTTCAAATACCATGCGCATGGGTAGCCATAAAGATGGCTTGGCACATTCTGCACGTTTAGCAGACGAAGTGATCTGGTATCAGCCAGAAGGCCTAGACTGGGATTTACAACCTGTGATTGAAGCCGCGACTAACCATGCCCAAGTCAGCCGTTCACTTGATGAAATTATTGAACGTATTGTCAATGAAGCAGGTGAGGGTGATGCCGTTGTAATTATGTCTAATGGTGGTTTTGGTGGCTTACATCAAAAACTTATGAGCGCATTAAAAGCAAAAGCTGCTTAACTTTCGCTCCAGATGATTCAATAAAAAACGGGTTTCAAATTGAAACCCGTTTTTCTAGTTTAATTATTTTTTAAACCTGTTTTGGCTCTATATTTTCCATAAATTTATTCGAGATGAATAAACGTAACGTATAGACAATACCCATCGCAAACACGCTATATCCCACGTTATTACAAATAAACGGAATACATAAAATAATGAGTGCAGTAATAGGATAAAACCATTTAGTAATTCCAGATAAGCACTGAAACTCGTAAAGTATCCATATGCAGCTGGTATAAAGCACCACACTCACCGCGACAATTACACCCATGTATAAATCAGAAATATGGGCATGGTGGGTGGTGACATCCACAGCAGCAGCAAGGGCAGCACCTACGGCAGCAACACTCACAAAAACAAAATAATGGCCATATCCCCAAACAAACGGACGTACACCTTTAACATGATGATGCTGTTCACTGCGGTCAAAGTAAGCCCACCACATTGCAAACATCAACATTAATCCGCCAATCATTAAAAAAACAGCCGGAATATTAATAGATTGAGCCGCAAGCGCATCACGTATGGCATTAAAGCTACCTACGATGGATTCCCCTAAAACGATAATAGTAAGAAGGGCATAGCGCTCTACAATATGATGAGGATGCCACGGCGTAGGCGAATATTTTTCTGCATAGATAGGAACAAATAACTCGACCACAACCAGAAGTAAAAATAAAGGAATTGAAAGGGCATGAGCAAAGTTAGCAACAAGCCAGCCAATTTGTACCAATACGATACCTATGGCATAGCGATACGCTGTAATTCGCCGTTCAGGGTCATGTTTTGCGGCTCTTAGCCATTGGGTGACTAAAGCCAAACGCATAATCACATAGCCGACAATAATGATGTCAAAATCCTGACTATGGAACACATCAGGAATACCTGCGGCCATGACCAATGACCCTACAATTTGTACAAAGGTAAGACACCGATATAATGCATCGTCATTATCGTAAGCCGAGGCAAACCATGAAAAATTCATCCATGCCCACCACAGCGCAAAAAATACCATCAGATAACTTGGTAATGCATGCCATAGATGATTTTCAATAATTGCATGATGTAGCTGCTGACCAGCTGTTGCAATCGCGACCACAAAAATTAAATCGAATAATAATTCAAGGGGAGTTGCTGCTCTATGCGGCTGTTCTGGATCTCTTGGAGATAGGGGCCTCAAACTTAATTTTTTCTGTTTTTCTTGAGTAGTCATAAAATAACGTTCTCGAATAAAGTGCCAACACGTTAACACTTTAATATTAACGCCCCGAACACGCATTAAAAATTATCTAGCCTTACCGTCTATTATTTACTCACAAATAAACTATATTTCATTTTTGTGACAATTCTTTATCAAGACCTTAAGCTTAATTCTTTATCATAGCTCACGTTTTTGTTCTTGTTTGGAATATGAATGTCTTTAGAAACACTCAACCTTAGCTTATTCCATGTCATTAATGGGGCTCAGGATGCGAGTCAATTTATCATTCGTCTTGCTATCTTTTTTGCTAATGATCTCCTCTATATTCTTTTATTCATACTTACATTTTTATGGTTTTATGGCGATCAAGATTTAAAAAATAGGGTCATTAAATCTGTCTTTCTAACCTGTGTATCGCTTTTAGTCGGTTACGTTATTTCTCTGTTTTACCATCACCCAAGACCGTTTGTGATGGGTGTGGGCACCACCTTTATTGAACATGCGCCAACAGCGTCTTTTCCAAGTAATCATATGCTAATTTTTAGCACCATTGCCCTGTCTTATTTATTTGCTCAGCGCAAAATGATTGGAATTATTCTTTTATTCTTATCATTTGTGGTGGCATGGTCACGTATTTATTTAGGTGTGCATTTCCCTTTAGACATGTTGGGGGCTTTTATTGTTGCGCTTCTGGTCAATACGGCAGGTTATTACTTCTGGAATGCTTACGGTACAAGTTTGACCGCATTCTTTATTCGCCTTTACCAAATTATATGCAAACCACTTTTAGATCGCGGTTTGATTAAATAATCCGTAGATCTTTTTTATATTAAAACCACGAGATTAAGTTCAGTTGCGTAATATAAAAAAATCTGCCATTCTATGTGAAATTGGATAGGTTTTATCCAAAACAGAATTTAGTTTGACAAGGGGAGTAGCCTCCTCCAAACATAACAGCAATGTTATGTGTCAGATATCGTCAATACACTTTTATTAAAAAGTCGGTATCTGAGCATCGTGAAATTCATGATGTAGGCAAGACCTTGATCATGTTGATACAGATGTTTAATTCATCTGGCAACTGGTCGAGGTTTTTTTATGCCCAGTTGCCGGATGTATGGAGGATTTATGGAAACAATCGGCAATTTATGGCTGTACGTAGCATTCTTTGGCATTGTCATTGTCATGCTTTTGATCGATTTCTTGGGCTTTAAGCAAAAACAAGGTCAAGATGTCTCAATTAAGCAAGCTGCTTACTGGAGCGTGGCGTGGGTAAGCGTCGCAGCCTTATTTGGTGGTGGTTTATGGCTTTACCTACAACAAACGGTTGGGGTGACCTTAGCAAACCAAAAAACCATGGAATACTTTGCAGGTTACTTACTTGAAAAGTCCCTCGCAATTGACAACGTTTTCGTTTGGTTAATGATTTTTGCGGCGTTTGCTATTCCAGCTGCATTACAACGTAAAATTTTGCTCTACGGCGTATTAGGTGCAATCGTACTGCGTACCCTTTTTATCTTTATTGGTGCATGGTTCGTACAAGAGTTCTCTTGGGTGCTTTATATTTTCGGTGCATTCTTGGTATATACAGGCTTTAAGTTCTTAAAGGGCCAAGAAGAAGAAACCAATATCGAAGATATCAAAGTTTTAAAATGGCTACGTAAGCACATGCGTATTACCCCACAGCTTGATGGTGACAAATTCTTTGTCCGTCAAAATGGTTTATTGTGGGCAACGCCGTTATTTCTAGTGTTGATTTTAGTTGAAGCTTCAGATGTGATTTTCGCGGTAGATTCTATTCCTGCTATTTTCGCGGTTACTAGCGATCCGTTTATTGTTTTAACAGCGAATTTAATGGCAATTTTAGGTTTACGCGCAATGTTCTTTTTACTTGCTGGCGCTGCTTCTAAACTACATTACTTACCGTATGGTTTAGGCATCATCTTATTGTTCATTGGCGCAAAAATGTTGTTGCTTGATGTATTCCACATGCCAATCTGGATTTCGTTAAGCTTTATCGTAATAGTCTTAGCAATTACTGCTTATCTCTCTTTACGACACAACAAAAAGCAATTGCAGTCTTAACTCATCACAACAAGGCATCTACACGTGAGATGCCTTGTCATTTAAATCTTTAAAATAGGCTGTACTTTAAAAAAGCAGATTAATATCATATGCCAACCTAAAATTTATCTTTCCTAATCAGAAACATAATAGATAACAGCGATTCGGTTTTTATGCCGAACATACTTATTAAAATGTGTGGAGTCTCATGCGTTCTAAAAAAATTAATCTTGTCGTGGTCCCTTTATTACTCACGGCATGTAGCCATAATGATAGTCCTTTAGTACAAGATGTATATAACAACCAATATGACTGTGCTCGCGACTGGAATAACGAAACATGTAAACAAGAAAATAGCTCAAGTGGACATGGTTCTAGTTATGTCGGTAGCCGCTATTTAGGTCCTGCGTATTATCGAAATAATCGGGAAGTTTCTTTTCACGGAAATACCTTGCATCCCTACAGCAATTTGAGTGTAGGTCACCCCATTATTTCAAGTACGGCGAAAAGCGCATCTTCCTCATCCCCAATTCGTGGGGGTTTTGGTCGTAGCGGTTTTTCTTTCGGCGGCTAAGTCTTTAGGCATTCACTTAACATGAAAAGAAAAATATTTACTCCACGTCCAGACTGGCAAGTGGAGCATCAAAATATTGGTTTTGATTATTTTAATTTACCTTCTCTCGATGGCTCAATTTACTGGTCTGAAGGAGTTGCTTATGAATTTACGCTTAAGCAGATTGAACAACTTGAAGATGCAGCAAATGAACTGCATCAGATGTGCTTATCGGTAGTAGGAGACCTCATTCAACGGGGCGACTATCCTGCTTATTTTCAAATTCCTGAAGTCGCCATAAACCATATTGAACATTCGTGGAAACAAAATGCTCCCATGCTCTATGGTCGCTTTGATTTCGCTTACGATGGGCGAAATATCAAAATGCTGGAATATAATGCCGATACGCCGACTGGCTTACTCGAAGCCTCTGTCGCACAGTGGCTGTGGATAGAACAAGTCTCAGGCATTGCAAATCGAGACCAGTTCAATAGTATTCATGAAGACCTGATTAAACGCTGGAAGACAATTTTACCGCGTGGTAGCCATGTGCATTTTGCTGCCTGTCAGGAGGCTGGAAGGGAAGACTGGGGCAATTTAGAGTACTTGATGGATACCGCTTATCAAGCTCATCTACAGGTTTCCGAGCTTTCTATGGAAAACATAGGCTGGAACGGGCAAGATTTTGTCGATCTTCATAATCACCCCATTCAAAACATATTTAAACTCTATCCATGGGAATGGATCTGGGAAGAAGCATTTTCTCAATATATCCATCCACAAACACAGTGGATTGAACCTTGCTGGAAAATGTTACTTTCAAATAAAGCGATTTTGGTTGAGCTTTGGAAGCGTTATCCAAACCATCCATTGTTGGTCGAAACCCATACCTATGACCCGCAACGAGCTTTGTCAGGTAAATGGGTGAAAAAGCCGATTTTGGCAAGAGAAGGGGCCAATATTCGAGTTTTACAAGACGGCCATGACCAAGGTGCGGCTTCTGGTAGCTTTTATTTTGATGACTATGACAAATATGGTTATGTCGTACAGAAATGGGTAGATACCCCATTATTTTCAGGACAACTGCCTACACTCGGTTTATGGATGGTTGGACATCAATGTGCAGGCATGTCTATTCGTGAAGATTGCTACGACATTATTGGTAATGATGCTCACTTTGCAGCACATTATTTTGTCGAGTGATAAGCGCATCGATATATAAAAAAGCACTTTTTAAGTGCTTTTTTATTGGGTCTTACTTGCGATCAATTAGTGCATTTTAAGTAAACAGCGAATAATGAGCTTTCATTTTTAAAGTTAAATTAGAACAAAAATTCAAAAACACAATAATATAAATTTATGTATTTTAATAATTTTTCCTTATTCTCTCTATTAAAAATCAATATTGGCAAGTTCTTTGCATCTCCTAAAAAGAAAAAAGCCTAGATTTTAAGGGCTCGCGAGAGCCCTGATTTTTTTTAAGGAGTGATGCCATGAATGCTATTCCAACTTTAACGCCACTTGCCATGCCGTGTAACAGCAGTTTTGAAGCAAAAGATTGGGAAATTTTATCAAGTCACTGGTATCCGGTTGCGCGCATTCAAGACGTCTCTACAGCGCCTCAACGCGTCACGCTACTAGACGTCAACATGGCCCTCTATAAAACAGAAAGTGGCGAAATTCATCTAGTTCGAGACATTTGCCCACATCGTGGCGTGCCTTTAACCAAAGGTTGGGTCGATGGTGAAGAAATTGTGTGTCCTTATCATGGTCTACGCTATAACACCGAAGGGAAATGTACCCAAATACCAGCTCAACCCGAGTTAACCAAAATTTCTGATCGTTTTTCTCTGACCAAATTTCCAGTTGTTGAACGATATGGTCTGATTTGGACCAGTATTCATGGTCGTGATGTTACTCAAGCTAATATTCCTGTATTAGATACTTGGGACCATGCAGAGCATCAATCAATTTTACCGCCTTTTGTCGATATTGGCGGTTCTAGCGGGCGTCAACTTGAAGGGTTTATCGATGTCGCTCATTTTGCATGGGTGCATCACAATGCCTTTGCCAGTCGCGATAATCCCGTTGTCCCTAAGTACCACACTGAACGGACCGCCTACGGCTTAAAAACAGTCTATATCAGCAATGTCAGTAACTATCCGCATGAACTAAAACATCTCGAACCAGAAGGCTTTTTGTGGAAGCGCACCTTTGATGTCTATCCACCTTTTTCAGCTGTACTTACGGTCGATTTTCCAGAAGGTGGGGTTTTAAAAATTTTAAATGCCTGTTGTCCTGTTTCAAGCAATAAGACCCGTTTATTTGTTCCACTCACCCGTAACTTTGACCAAACTGGCGATTTAGAAAAGGTATATGCATTTAATGCACAAATTTTTGCTGAAGACCAAGAGATGGTCGAATCACAAAAGCCAGAAGACCTGCCGCTTGATTTAATGATGGAAGCACATTTTGAAGCAGACCGTTCATCAACGACTTATCGACGGATTTTGGCAGAATGGGGACTAAGTAAACGTTATACCGTTTAAATCTTGGCTAAGTGGGGTACAATCAATCGAAAAAAGTGAAAATATAAAGGCTTTCCATGTCATTGATCGCAAATACCACCGTTGTGCGTGGTCGTTTTTTAGATATTCAACAAACTGTCTCTGAGCCAACTGATATTCCAAATCAAGTGCGTTATTTAGAAGATGGTGTATTGATTAGTGAACATGGAAAAATCAAATGGTTTGGTGCATGGGAAGACGCTCAACAGCATCTTCCTGCTGGAGTTGAGGTTCAACATTATCCAGAGCAATTGATTGTACCTGGCTTTATTGATACCCATATCCACTTTCCACAAACCGAAATGGTAGGAGCTTACGGCGAACAACTTCTAAGTTGGCTCAATACTTATACTTTCCCAACTGAAATCCAATTTCAGGACAAAGCATATGCAAGTGAAATTGCCCAGTTCTTTGTTCAGGAACTCTTAAAACACGGTACAACTACAGCCCTCGTTTTCTGTACAGTTCATCCCGAGTCTGTTGATGCCTTATTTGAAGCCGCAGAACGCGTTCAGATGCGTTTAATTGCCGGTAAGGTACTCATGGACCGCAATGCCCCTGAAGCGCTGTGTGACACACCAGAAACAGCTTACAGCGACACTAAAGCACTCATTGAAAAATGGCATGGTAAGGGCCGTGCTCTATATGCGATTACACCACGTTTTGCACCTACTTCTACACCTGAACAGTTAGAAAGAGCAGGGCAGCTAAAACAAGAATTTCCAGATGTTTATGTCCATACGCATTTAAGTGAAAACAAAGATGAAATTGCTTGGGTGAAATCTTTATTTCCAGAACAAGCGGGCTATTTAGATGTTTATCAACATTATGGCCTAACTGGTAAGCGTTCTGTTTTTGCACATTGCGTTCACTTGGAAGATCAAGAATGGCAATGTATGCATGATACGCAATCGGCTATCGCATTTTGTCCGACTTCAAACTTGTTCTTAGGTAGTGGTTTATTCCCATTGAAAAAAACATGGGAAAAACAAGTCAAAGTAGGTTTGGGTACAGACATTGGCGCGGGTACATCATTCAGCTTACTGCAAACCGTTAATGAGGCTTATAAGGTTCAGCAATTACAAGGTGATAAACTTTCAGCTTATGAAGCGCTTTATCATGCAACCCTAGGCGGAGCAAAAGCACTCGATTTGCAGGATCAGTTAGGAAACTTCAACGTCGGTAAAGAAGCAGACTTTGTGGTACTCAACCTAAAACCAACCGCACTCCAGCAACTTCGCCAGTCTAAATCTAAGTCTGTTGAAGATTCACTGTTTGCATTATTCACCTTAGGTGATGATCGTAATATTGAGGCGACTTATATTTATGGAAAACGTGCTTATCAAAAAGAAACAGTCCAGTAAAAAAGGCATTGTTAAGTTTTTGTTATTATTTGGAATATGTGCTGTTGCTTTAAAACGTGATCGACATATTCCGCAAAATGATAAAATTTCTCAGCCATCAAAGGGTGCATGAAACGTCATTTTGCTTTAAAATTTTACCATTAACTCAGTTTTTCGAGGTGTTGCAGGTCAACACCTTTTTTATTTTTTCTTTTATATCTTGTAGGAATCTGCCATGACTGTTGCAATGAGCATCATGATTTCAACCGAAGAAATTCAAGCAAAAGTCAAAGAGCTCGGCGAGCAAATCAATTCTCACTATGCAAATAGTGACAAAGAATTGGTTCTGATTGGTCTACTTCGTGGTTCTGTTATTTTCATGGCAGACTTATGCCGTACCATTACCAAACCACACGAACTCGACTTCATGACAGTGTCTAGCTACGGCGGTGGTACCACTTCAAGTCGAGATGTTAAAATCTTAAAAGATCTTGACGGTGAAATTCGCGGTAAAGATGTGCTTGTGGTTGAAGACATTATCGACTCAGGCAACACCTTAAGCAAAGTTGTGGAAATGTTGCAAACTCGCGAACCAAATTCAATTCAATTATGCACATTAGTGAGCAAACCGTCTCGCCGTGAAATTGATCTCGAAGTTAAATTTTTAGGCTTCGAAGTTGAAGATAGGTTTATTGTGGGTTATGGCTTAGATTACGATCAAAAATATCGTCATCTGCCTTTTATTGGTGAAATTGGCCTATAAATTTCATAAAAATAGCACCATAAGGTGCTATTTTTTTTATATAACGTTTTAGCTTTGAACAAAAAAGACACAAAAAGTCGCAATCTGCTACAGACAAAACAGACAGCTCTGTCGCACGATAGAATATGAAGCAAAATCATTAACTTCATCAAAAAAACAACTGGAGAACAAATATGTGGTCACTTATTGTTGCTATTGTGGTTGGTTTCTTCGCTGGCTTAATTGCTCGTGCTTTGCATCCTGGTGATGATAAAGCAGGTTTCATCGTTACGACTTTGATTGGTATTGCAGGTTCACTTCTAGCCACTTATGGTGGTCGTTTGCTTGGGCTTTACGGCGAAAACTCAGCTGCAGGCTTTATCGCTTCCGTGATTGGTGCAGTCATTATTCTTTTCATTTACAACTTGATTGCCCGAAAAAGCTAAACTTTAATTCGTTCATAAAAAAAGCACCTTGTGGTGCTTTTTTTTATTTATAGACCTAGTTCTTTCCAAACTTCCTGAATTTCTTCAGCAGATCTTGCACCTACCAATTTAAAACCATTTGCAAAAACTAGGGTAGGAGTAGCATTAAAACCTAATTTTTTACCCAACTCTAAGTTACGATCAATTGGGTTTGCACAACTTGCAACTGTTGGTTTTACACCTTGCTCAATCAGTTTTTTCCAAGAGTATGATTGGTTCGGTGCGCACCAAACTTGTCTGGAAACGACAATAGATTGAGGTTTTAAAGGATAGATAAACGTGTAAATTGTTACGTCTTTAAGCTTATCGAGTTCAGGTTCAAGCTTCTTACAGTAAGGACAATTTGGGTCAGAAAATACCGCTAAAACATGCTGACCGTTACCTTTGACTGTTTTAATGGCATCTTTTAAAGGCAATTGCTTCCAATCAATTGAGTTTTGTCCTAAAACCAAGTCTTTGGTTAAATTCTTCTGATCCTTTAAGCGAATCATAGAACCTACCAACATATGCTGACCATCTTCACCAAGATAAATAATTTGTTGATCAAGATTGGCGCTATATAGCCCTGGCATTTCGGTTTTTTGAATATTGCTAATTTTCAAATTAGGATATTGTTTTTTAATATTTTCCCGAACAGTATCTACATTAGCGAAGCTCAAACTTGTAGTTAAGCTAAATAATGCCAATATTCCTAACTTTTTAAGCATAAAACCAACTCATTGGTAAGAGAGGAGATCATTTTAATCAGTTCAGCTCATGAAAACAGAACTGATTACCGAGTTATAACCAAATTCCCACATCATTATGCCTATGTTTCACGTGGAACATAAGTCGCTTTTAGAAAGTCCTTCAACCTGATTTTGATCACGACGTGATACACTATGGGCGTGTATAACATTCAAACCCAATATACTCCCTACCAGTATATTAAATTATTAAGAGAAAACAGATGAGTCACATTGGTCAGGATAAAAAAATTCTTAATCGTGTAAAACGACTAAAAGGGCAAATCAACAGCATTGAAAATGCGATAGAACAACCAGAATCATCATGCATTGATATTTTGCAGCAAGTTGCGGCTATAAAAGGTGCAATAAACGGTTTAATGAGTGAATTGATGGAACAACACTTACACCACCATGTACTTCAAGGTGCAGAAGTCGATCAAAATGAGTTAGATGAATTTTTAAAAGTTTTAAAGAGATACGGCTGAGAAAAGTACTGGATGACATAATACTCTACATCATCCAGTTTTTTATTATTTTCCAATACAGAACGAACCAAAGATTTTGCCAAGTAGGTCATCAGCACTAAAGTCACCTGTAATCTCACCTAAAGCATTTTGAGCAAGGCGTAATGATTCGGCAACAAGCTCACCAGCGTTAAATACAACAAGTTGCTCACGTGCTTCTGAAAGATAGAGCTGTGTGCGCTTCATTGCGTCTAAATGGCGTGTTCTTGCAATAAACGTATCTTCCTCAGGGTGAAAGCCTGCATGAGCTGTAATCGCATCTACGAGGCCTTGTACGCCCATCTCTTGTTTTGCAGAAACGGTAATATGACGGAACCCTTGAAAATCAGTAATTTCAGCTACCTGTCCAGTTAAGTCGCATTTATTACCAATTAACATTAAACGACGTGGTTCAATATGTTCAGCGAAATATTCTTGAGCGAGTTTTAAGGGGTCGTCGCCTTGATTTAAATCATAAACTAACAACAATAAATCAGCTTGTTCAATTTCTTTAATTGCTCTACGAATCCCTTCTTTTTCAACAATATCACCTGTTTCACGAAGACCAGCGGTGTCTGTTAAGGTAATTGGCAGACCATTTAAGCTAATTTTTTCATGCAAAACATCGCGAGTTGTGCCAGCAATATCGGTCACAATAGCGCGTTCTACACCAGCAAGCGCATTTAATAAGCTCGATTTACCCGCATTCGGTTTACCCGCAATAACAACTTGCAAACCTTCACGTAAGAGTTGCCCTTGCCGTGCAGAAGTTTGAACCGCATGTACCGACTGCTGGACATCTTCGAGTAAAGCTAAAATCTTACCATCTGCCAAGAAATCAATTTCCTCTTCAGGAAAATCAATCGCAGCTTCGACATGTAATCGTAAATGGATCAGTTTTTCTAAAACCGTATTAATTTTTGTTGAAAATGCACCCTGTAAAGAGCGGACCGCCGAACGAGCTGCAGCTTGAGAAGTCGCATCAATTAAATCGGCAATCGCTTCAGCTTGTACTAAGTCCATTTTGCCATTTTCAAAAGCTCGCATGGAGAACTCACCAGCTTTTGCAGCAATTGCACCTAGCTCAAACAAACGGCCAAGGAGAGCATTTTGAATGACTGGACCGCCGTGCCCTTGTAGCTCGACAACATCTTCACCAGTAAACGAATACGGATTTGGAAAGCACAAGACAATCCCTTCATCCATGATGCTTCCATCAGCATCATAAAACTTACGGAAACCCGCCATGCGTGCTTCAGGCAAGTTTTTTTGCGTCAGCTTTTGAGCAATTTCATAGGCCTTAGGTCCAGATAAGCGAATCACGCCCACTCCACCACGCCCTGGCGGCGTTGCAATTGCAGCAATTGTGGTTTGACTTTGCATATTACTCACCTAAAAAACCTAAAATACAGCCAAAGAAAAATCCGCCTAAGATTACCATCTTAAGCGGATTGATTCAGCAAAAGTTCAACGATTAAGACGCTGATTCAGTCTTGTTTAGACGACTTTTTTCAACACTTTTGTTAATAAACCATTGCTGTAAAATGGTAATACTGTTGTTCACAATCCAGTACAACACGAGACCCGCAGGGAAGAACAACATAAATACCGTGAACATAATCGGCATAATGCGGAATACTTTCGCTTGCATTGGATCAGCCGGTTGCGGGTTCAACATTTGCTGAGCAAACATTGTCGCACCCATAATTAACGGCAAGATGAACCATGGATCCATTGCAGACAAGTCTTGAATCCAGCCTAACCATGGTGCATGACGTAATTCCACACTTTCCATGAGTACCCAGTACAAGGCAAGGAAAATCGGCATTTGTAGCAATAGCGGCAAACAACCTGATAGTGGATTAACTTGTTCACGTTTATAAAGCGCCATCATTTCTTGCGAGAAGCGCATACGGTCTTCACCGAACTCTTCTTTCATGCGTTGCATTTCTGGTGCAATCACACGCATTTTCGCCATAGAACGATAACTTTTTGAAGATAAAGGCCACAAAATCATCTTCACCATAATGGTAAGCAAGATGATTGACCATCCCCAGTTGCCTACAATGCTATGGAAGAATTGAAGACCTAAGAACAATAACTTAGCAATTGGCCATAACCAACCATAGTCAACAGTCTGGTTCAAACCTACAGCCAAATCTTTTAATTCAGATTGTACTTTTGGACCTGAATAAAGCTTCGCATCTACTTCCATTGAAGTGCCAGCTGGAACATTAATTACTGGCGAAGTAAAGCCAATAATATTCATATGATCCGCAGACTGACGAGATTCAAGCTTAGCAACATAAGGCTGACCATTTGCTTGAGTCAGTTTAAGGTTTCCAGGAATCCAAGCACTTACAAAGTAGTGCTGAACCATTGCAACCCATCCACCTTTAGCATCAGCATTTACTTTTTCTTCTGAGAAGTTAGCAAACTTAAGCTTGTTATAATGTGAATCAGGCGTTCCCCAGGCACCACCTAAGAAAGTTCCTAGAGTGAAAATACCTTGAGAAGACTTACCAGGATCCTCAGAGTTATCGCGCTTTAACTGTCCAAACATCTGACCTTGCCAATTTTGTTGGCTACGGTTAATGACTTGATGACTTACAACAATCGGGTATTGACCTTGAGTAAAGGTGAAAGTTTTAATAATTTCAACGCCTTCTGGTGTCTTAAATACCATCGGCACGTTTAAAACTTTTTCAGACTGACCCTTTTGATCCTGTACACCCTTAGCATCAGCCAAAGTATATGATGTTTTTTCAACCGCATATAACGGACGACCACCACGACTACTATCTGGTCCATTCAAACCAATTAAGCCAGACTGAGCAACATATGTACGCTTGGCATCATTTTCAAGCATAACAAATGGTTGATTACTGTCTTTACTTTTGTCGTGAGAGAGTAATTCAATACGAACAATATCACCACCTTTTGGATTGATCCAAAGATGATAAAGGTCAGTTTGTACTGAAATAAGCTGTTGATTCACAGGTGCTGTCGCATCTGTGGTTTGTGACTGCGTAATATTTGCTTGTGGCACATCGGAAGCCACTGTTGCAGTTTTAGCATTTGGCAAATCAGCAGATATTTCATGTGAACTTACAGCCGCCGCTTGTTGTTGCGGTGCAGTTGCAGCATTTCCATAATCTTTTTGCCAAGCCAAAATGAGCAAATATGCGGTGACAAACATGGCCCCGAGAATTGCAAACCTGGCCCATTGTTGCATATCTATTACCCCAAATGGTTAGAGAGATTTTGCTTCATTAAACGATCACGAAAGGGTACAGCAACATGATGCGTTTGAGAATCTATTTGATGAAACGAAATAAAACGAATTGCTTTTGGCGGTACCGGATCATATCCGGAGCCTCCCCATGGATGACATCGACAAATACGTTTAGAAGATAGCCAAACGCCTTTCATTGCACCATGAGTTTGTAATGCTTCTATCGCATATTGGGAACAAGTTGGGATATAACGACAACGGGGTCCAAGAAGCGGACTAATCGCAATTTGATACAGTCGAATGAACCAACGCAAAATACGAACCATTGGTCATCTCTTAATTTTGCGAGGTTGGGACAACTTTAGAATGTTTTTTTGCCAAGCGTTGTAATTTTTGCCAAGCAAAATCTAATTGTTGATATAGCTCAGCGTTCGTAATCGTTTCAATACCAACTTTAGGCATTACAACAACATCTATGTCTAACCCAAATTTCGGCTGATTTAGACGAAAGCTCTCACGAGCAAGACGCTTTATTCGATTTCTTTCATGCGCACGGCGCACTTTTTTCTTAGCAACGACAACACCCAAACGGCTATTAGGCTGTTCGGTTAATTTTGCAAGAAATAAAAAATGGGGTTGATGCACTTTAAAAAGCGCACCATCAAATACACTTTTATAATCTGCAGCACAGCGCACACGACGATCTGTGCTAAAACTGTAAAGTGCCATCACACCCAAGTCTGGTCAGCGTAACAGTAATTAAACAGTTAAGCTATGACGACCTTTTGCACGACGACGAGCTAATACTTGACGACCAGCTTTAGTTGCCATACGAGCACGGAAACCATGAACGCGTTTACGCTTTAATTCAGATGGTTGGAAAGTACGTTTCATATCGAAACTCCCAAAAATGATCTTTCTATAAAGGTCCGCGATTTTATTGTGCAATGTTTACTCTGTCAATGATAAACAGAGAAAGTTTTGTATTTAAGTCAAATTTTTACTTATTCATCCTCTCTTTATATTAAGTCAATTTTTATCATTTAAAAGTTATACACAAAGTAATTGTTTATTTTTATTATGACTTTTAAGATATACACTTCTTATTTACATACTTATCAACAAACCTAGATGTGAAATGAGTTTTGTTTTGGTATATTTGAATTTAAATTCATATTTTTTAGTTATCCACAATTTGAAGTAGCCCTATTAAATAAATTCAAATTTTAAAATTTAAATTTATTCTTATTAGTGTGGATTTTTTCTGTGGATTTCACGGTTTTAAATTTAAAAAACATATATTTGAACTGTTGATAACTCTGTTTTTATTATCTTTATGGATTGTGGATAAGTTTATGTGATAATTTATCCACAGGATGTGCAAAAAGTTATTCACAATTGGTTTTGAATTTAAATTTATTCACAAGAGATTTCTTTTTAGGCAAAATCAACCGAATTCGTCATGACAGATGTGGATAACTTGGGTAGAATGGCGACCCCTTCTTATCAGGAAGGGTTAATCTTTAAATGATTTGAATTTAAAACGCAGACATAGGGGATACACATGCTTTGGACAGACTGCTTAACTCGCTTGCGACAAGAGCTCTCTGATAACGTCTTTGCGATGTGGATTCGCCCTCTAGTAGCTGAAGAAGTGGAGGGCATACTACGTCTATATGCTCCTAACCCTTATTGGACACGTTATATTCAAGAGAATCATTTAGAGTTAATTTCTATATTGGCAGAACAGTTGTCAGAAGGACGTGTACGTCAGGTAGAAATCTTAGTCGATTCTCGTCCTGGTAGTATTTTGTCTTCTAATGAACAACCGGCAACAACTACAGCTGCCTTACAAAGTATGCCTGTATCGCAACCAACTAAGGTTAAAAGAGAACCTGAACCTGTTGCCAACACTGCAGTTAGCCCGAAAACCTCAAAAAAGAAACTATTAAACCCCCAATTTACTTTTTCACTATTTGTTGAAGGCCGTTCTAACCAAATGGCAGCGGAAACTTGTAGAAAAGTATTAACGCAATTAGGTGCTTCTCAGCATAACCCTTTGTTTTTATATGGCCCAACGGGTCTTGGTAAAACTCACTTAATGCAAGCAGTTGGTAATGCTTTACTTCAAGCTAAGCCGAATGCGCGAGTCATGTATATGACTTCAGAAAGTTTTGTACAAGATTTTGTGAGTTCATTACAAAAAGGAAAGGTTGAAGAGTTTAAGAAAAATTGTCGTTCTTTAGATTTGTTATTAGTTGATGATATTCACCTTTTGGCTGGTAAAGAAGCTAGCCTTGTTGAATTCTTTTATACATTTAACGCCTTACTAGATGAATCTAAACAAATTATTTTAACTTCTGATCGCTATCCTAAAGAATTAACAGAACTTGATCCTCGATTGGTTTCTCGTTTTTCTTGGGGACTATCAGTAGGTGTTGAACCACCAGATATTGAAACACGAATCGAGATTCTGCTTAAAAAAGCTGAAAATAGTGGCGTTGATTTGCCAAGAAACTGCGCATTATTTATTGCACAACAAGTAGTAGCGAACGTACGTGAACTTGAAGGTGCATTGAATAAAGTTGTCGCAATCTCACGTTTTAAAGGTGCGCCAATCGATCTTGATGTCGTACGAGAGTCTTTAAAAGATGTATTGGCGATCCGTGCGCGTACAATTAGTGTGGAAAATATACAACGTGTGGTGAGTGAATATTTCCGCATCCCACTCAAAGAACTCGTAGGTCCAAAACGAACACGAATCTATGCGCGACCACGCCAATTGGCGATGGGGCTTGCCCGTGAGTTGACTGGTGATAGTTTTCCAGAAATTGGAATGGCTTTTGGTGGTCGAGACCATAGTACCGTGATGCATGCTTGTGAAAAAGTAGTCAGTTTACGGGAAGAAGATCCTATCTTTGACGAAGATTATAAGAATTTACTACGTCTTCTTCAGAGTTAATGAAATCATAAGACGTTGTTGCAAAGTCTCCATAAGTGCAGCATAGTACACAGCTAAAAAATGAAATGTTTGCTCCAAGTTGCTAGAGGAATGAATCGTGCGTTTGAAAATCGCTAAAGAAAGTTTACTCAATGTTTTATCGCATGTTGTCGGTGCGGTAGAACGTCGTCATACCTTGAATATTCTTTCAAACGTCAAAATTCAGGCTAATGGTCAAGCACTCACCATTACTGGTTCGGATTTAGAAGTTGAACTGGTGGCGAGCACTGCTTTATCAGAAGGGGCGTGCCTCGAAACAGGTGAAACGACTGTTCCTGCTCGTAAATTGATGGACATTTGTAAATCTTTGCCTACTGCCGCATTGATTGACTTACAAATTACTGAAGATCAAAGATGTATTTTAAAGTCTGGTAATAGCCGTTTTGTGCTAGGTACTTTACCAGCAGAAGATTATCCGTTGTTAAATACTGAGAATAGCCAAGGTACGCAAGTACAGGTGACTCAACGTGAATTAAAGCGTTTATTTGAAAAAACTGCTTTTGCGATGGCCGTACAAGATGTGCGTTTTTATCTAACTGGTACGTTGTTGGAAATTGATGAAAATCAATTGCGTGCAGTTACAACAGATGGTCACCGTCTTGCTCTTTGTGAAATTTTGGCTTCTTCTAGTTCATCTCAATTAGTACAAGCAATTGTACCGCGTAAAGCTGTTGGTGAATTACAACGCCTACTTAGTATTGAAGATGAGCAACTTACTTTGCTTATTGGCCGTGAATTATTAAATGTAACGATCAATACGCCAAGCCGTGATAAAGAACAAGGTGATATTACTGTTCGTTTTACGACAAAATTGATTGATGGAAAATTCCCTGATTACCGCCGTGTGATTCCACGTGGTGGTGATAAACACGTTTTGATTGGTCATGATGTATTTAAACAATCATTACAACGTGTCGCAATTTTAAGTAATGAAAAATTACGTGGTGTTTTCTTAAACTTTAATCAGGATTCTTTGCAGCTTCGTGCAAATAACCCTGAACAAGATGAAGCGATTGAGGATTTAGCAATCCAATATCAAAATACCCCATTAGAAATGTCGTTTAATGCTCAATATTTGCTTGATGTGTTGGGTGTATTAGATGGTGATGACGTAAATATGAGCATGACTGAAGCGAACCAGTCAGTATTGGTACAAGATCCAGCTCATCCTGACCAGACTTATGTCGTTATGCCGATGCGTGTTTAATTTGGTTTAATTCTATGCATCTTACGCGCTTAAATATAGAACGCGTGCGTAATTTAAAAACGGTTGCACTCCATGGTTTGCAACCGTTTAATGTTTTTTATGGCGCTAACGGTTCGGGTAAAACATCAATTTTAGAAGCGATTCATTTGCTTGCAACTGGTCGTTCATTCCGTACACATATTCCCAAAAATTATATTCAGTATGAAGCTGACGACGCGATTGTATTTGCTCAGTCAACAACTGAAAAAATCGGTATGCAGAAACTCGCTTCTGGTGAGCAGTTGATGAAAGTCAACGGCGATACAGTTGCGACTCAAGGTCAACTCGCCAAATTGCTCCCTTTACAGCATATTGATCCACAAAGTACAGATATTATTGACCATGGTGCTAAGCCAAGACGTCAGCTTTTAGATTGGCTAATGTTCCACGTGGAACCTGAGTTTTATTTTGCTTGGCAATATTACTCTCGAGCTTTAAAACAGCGAAATACCTTACTCAAAACAAGACGCAATCTTTCCTTAGCTGACTTAGAGCCGTGGAACAAAATGTTGAGTGATTATGGAGAAATTTTACACTCACAGCGTTTAAGTATCGTAGAGCAATGGAACGTTTATTTTCAAAATGACTTAAGTCAGTTATTGCCTGATTTAGAGATTGAGCTGGAATATAGCCCCGGTTTTCATACAGAGCAGGGGCTCATGCAAGACTTGCTGAATCAGCACCAAAAAGACATTGAAAGACGTTATACAGAGTATGGTCCACATCGGGCTGATTTGCGCTTAAAAACGCCTTTTGGACACGCAGATGATGTTTTATCAAGAGGTCAGAAAAAACTCTTGATTATTGCCTTAAAACTGTCACAAATTGCAATGTTGCATGCGAGTAATAAGGAAACTGTGGTATTATTAGATGATCTGACAGCAGAATTAGACTTAACCGCACAACAACGTTTAATTGAACGATTAAGCCAACTTGGTAGCCAGGTTTTTATGACAACTTTAGATCATGCATCGGTAAAAAAACATTTACGTGATCTGTCTATTTCATATCAATTATTCAGTGTTGAATCCGGTCAAGTTAGTCTTGCTTCACCATAATTTTTTGATGTTAACCATCTTTGAATAAACCTATATTTGCTAGGGAGAAACCATGAGTTCAGAGTCTCAATCAGCCTCTCAAACAGAACAAACCAATGAAAAGGCTTATGATTCCTCTAGTATTAAAGTATTACGTGGATTAGATGCAGTTCGTAAACGTCCGGGCATGTATATTGGGGATACAGACGACGGTACCGGTTTACACCATATGGTATTCGAGGTTGTCGATAACGCAATCGATGAAGCCTTAGCAGGACACTGTGATGAAATCATTGTCACGATTCACGAAGATGAGTCTGTGAGTGTTTCAGATAATGGCCGTGGTATTCCAACAGATATTCACCCTGAAGAAGGTGTTTCTGCAGCAGAAGTTATTCTTACTATTCTGCATGCAGGCGGTAAGTTTGATGACAACAGCTATAAAGTTTCAGGTGGTTTGCACGGTGTAGGTGTTTCAGTTGTAAACGCACTTTCTAGTAAATTACATTTAATTATTAATCGTGCTGGCCAAGTACATGAACAAGAATATCAACATGGTGATCCGCAATATCCATTACGTGTGATTGGTGAAACGGATAACACGGGTACGATTGTACGCTTCTGGCCAAGTGCAGAAACTTTTAGTCAAACCATTTTCAACGTTGAAATTTTAGCACGCCGCTTACGTGAACTTTCTTTCTTAAACGCTGGTGTACGTATCGTTTTACGTGATGAGCGCATTAATCTTGAGCATGTTTATGATTATGAAGGCGGTTTATCTGAGTTTGTTAGATACATTAACGAAGGTAAAAACCATCTGAATGAAATCTTCCATTTTACGGCTGATGCAGATAACGGTATCGCTGTAGAAGTTGCATTGCAATGGAATGATAGCTATCAAGAAAATGTTCGTTGTTTCACAAACAACATTCCACAAAAAGATGGTGGTACGCACTTAGCAGGTTTCCGTGCGGCATTAACACGTGGCTTAAACCAATATCTTGAAAATGAAAACATTCTCAAGAAAGAAAAAGTCAATGTGACTGGTGATGATGCGCGTGAAGGTTTAACGGCGATTATTTCGGTTAAAGTTCCTGATCCAAAGTTCTCGTCTCAAACGAAAGAAAAATTGGTATCAAGTGAAGTAAAACCGGCGGTTGAGCAAGCAATGAATAAAGAGTTCTCTGCTTACTTACTTGAAAACCCACAAGCTGCAAAATCAATCGCTGGTAAGATTATTGACGCTGCTCGTGCACGTGATGCTGCGCGTAAGGCACGTGAAATGACACGCCGTAAGAGCGCATTAGATATCGCTGGTTTACCAGGTAAATTAGCTGACTGTCAGGAAAAAGACCCAGCACTTTCTGAATTATATCTTGTCGAGGGTGACTCTGCTGGTGGTAGTGCCAAGCAAGGTCGTAACCGTAAAATGCAGGCTATTTTACCTTTGAAAGGTAAAATCTTGAACGTTGAACGTGCCCGCTTTGACAAAATGATTTCGAGTCAGGAAGTCGGTACATTAATTACAGCACTTGGCTGTGGTATTGGCCGTGAAGAATATAATCCTGACAAGCTTCGTTATCATAAAATTATTATCATGACCGATGCCGACGTCGATGGTTCGCACATCCGTACATTGTTATTAACGTTCTTCTTCCGTCAAATGCCGGAGTTGGTGGAGCGTGGTCATATCTATATTGCACAGCCACCTTTGTATAAACTGAAAAAAGGTAAGCAAGAGCAATATATTAAAGATAATGATGCCTTGGAAACTTATTTAATTTCAAATGCAATTGATGAGCTTGCTTTGCATATTAGTGCAGAAGCACCTGCAATTACAGGCGAAGCATTAGCAAAAGTAATTCAAGATTATCAAGTTTCACAAAAAAGCTTACAACGTTTAACGTTGCGTTATCCAGCAAGCTTACTTGATGCATTACTTGAAGTAGAGGCGTTTAAAGCTGATCAGAACCACGATCAGGCTTATGTTCAGCAATGGGCAGATCAAGTACGCGAAGCTGTACAAAGACTACAGCCAAGTTTGCGTCCTGAAATTACGCTTGAAACCTTCGAACGTGAAAATGCTCAAGGTGAGAAAACAGCGCATTATTGGCCACGTGTGACGGTATATGTTCATAACTTGCCACATGCTTACTTGCTTGATGCTGGCTTATTAAACTCAGCAGAATATGCACGTTTATTGAAGAACTCTAAGAGTTGGTTCAATTTAATTGAAGATGGTGCATATTTACAGAAGGGTGATCGCCGTATTCAAGTGGCTAACTTCCATCAGGTATGGCAGCACATTTTGCAAGATTCGCGTCGTGGAATGATGATCCAGCGCTATAAAGGTCTGGGTGAGATGAATGCTGAGCAGCTTTGGGAAACCACAATGGACCCTGAAAACCGTAATATGTTACAGGTGACTATTGATGATGCAATCGAAGCAGATCGTATGTTCTCATGCTTAATGGGTGATGACGTTGAACCACGTCGTGCCTTCATTGAAGAAAATGCATTAAATGCAGATATTGATGCTTAATTGATAGCTAGATTCTAAATCAGTCTAAGGAGAGAAGATGATGAGTCAAAAGTTTATAGCAAGTATGCTGATTTCATGTGCAGCTTTAGTGAGTCATTCTGCATTTGCAGCTGACTTGTTGGAAGCTGACATGAAAACTTTAGCAAAGAGCACAAAAGCCTTTGCTGAAGCGAAAGATCTCAATAACGCAAAACAGCAGCTTGTGATTATGCGTCAGGCAGCAGTATCTTCAAAAAAATCTTTACCTCATAAGTTGGAAGGTTTACCGCCGGAAAATGTACAGGTAAAACAATATCAAGCGGGTTTAGATCAGTTGGTTGCTGAAATTGATCGAGTGACTGTATTGGTTGATAAGGGCCAATTAGACCAAGCAAAATCAGAAGCAATTAATCTGGTTAATATCCGTAATGAAAACCACAAAAAATTTAGATAAATTCATTTTGATCTAAATAAAATAAAGGGAATGATTGAATCATTCCCTTTATTTTTTGGTCTATTTGAGTGTATTAAACCTTAAAAGATCAATTTTCTACTAAGTCTGTAACCTGAATGAGCGCGTGGCCAAACAAATATCCTGCTGTTAAGAGAATACAAATCCACAAAATAGCTCCAGCGACATTATAGATTAAAAATTTTCCATAACTCATATTGCTAGAGCCCGCAGCTAATGGTGCAAAAGAACGTGCAAAAGGAATAAAACGTGCCAGAAGAATAGTTTTCCCACCGTGTTGCAAGAAATAACGGTTGGTTTTATTTAAATATTCTTTTTTAATAAAGCGTGATTTTGCTTCAAAAATACGGTTACCAAAATGACGACCAATAGAGTAGTTCACAATATAGCCTAGGGTGGCAGCTACGGTAAGTAAAGTAATCATATAACCCAGATGCATCATTTCGATCACTGAGCAAAGCGCCCCTACAGTGAGAAGTAAACTATCTCCAGGTAAAAAGAACATAAATACAAAAGCTGTTTCAGAAAAAATAATCAAAAAGAGTATGGCATAGACCCATGCGCCATACTCCTGAATTAAAATAGGTAAAAAATGTTCAAAATTAGTAAGAAAATCAATAAAATTCATTCAGTTTGTCTGATCCCGAATTAAATACCTACTCAAGAAGGGTAAAAACGAAGTTACAGAATTTAGTTAAATTATCTGTGTATCGCAACCCTTAAGATGTAGCTTAAGTCTTATATGTTATCAAATTTGAATCTATCTCAAAAATTTAACAGCTGAATGAAATATTATTAAAAGTCATTCAAATTTTTATATAGTAGCGCAAATAAAGGTCTGATTTGAACTAAAAGCCAGTACTGGTCCTTAAAAATACCAGTACTGGCAAGAACTTAGTTTTCGAAAGAGGCTTCCATTTCCTCAAGTTCCATCATGAGTTCTAAAAGTTGCTCTTCATGTTGTTCAAGCTTAGCCTTCAGCTCAGTCTGTTCATTCATCAATTTCAGCAAATCGTCTTTACGATTCGCTTCATATAATGAGCTATCCGCTAAAGCTTCTTCAATTTCAGCAAGTCGCGGTTGAAGCTTTTCAATTTGTGATTCAACCTTCTCAATATTTTTACGAATAGGTCGAGTCTGTTCACGACGGCGTGCGGCTTCTTTACGCTGTGCTTCTTTATCAACTTTAGTTGGAGCAGGGGCAGCAGATGATGAGTTATTTGCTGCTACAGCAGTTTGAGCATTGATTTGCTGCTGACGTGCTTCACGTAACCATTTAGCATAATCCTGCAAATCACCTTCAAATTCGGTACATTTGCCGCCGTGTACTAAAAGAAGCTCATCACACACACTAGCAATAAGTTGACGTTCGTGAGAAACCAGAACAACAGCACCTTCAAAATCTTGTAAAGCCATGCTTAGTGCATGACGCATATCAAGATCTAAATGGTTCGTTGGTTCATCCAGAATTAAAACGTTTGGACGCTGCCATACAATCAGTGCTAGAGCCAAACGAGCACGCTCACCGCCAGAAAAGCTTTCACATGGTGTATCCATGCGTTCACCACTAAACCCAAAACTACCAAGGAACGAGCGTAAGGTGGCTTCACTAATTTGTTTATCTGCCAAACGAGCAAGTTGAAGCATCGGGCTAGCATGGCCATCTAAAGCATCCATTTGGTGCTGTGCGAAGTAGCCAATATTAAGCAACTCCGAAGCTTTACGTTCACCTGCTAGAAGTGGTAAATCACCGACCAAGCTCTTAATCAAAGTTGATTTACCTGCGCCGTTCATACCAAGTAAACCAATACGTGAGTTCGGTGTAATTTGAAGTTTAATTTTTTCAGCAATTTGCTTATCGCCATAACCTATGCTGGCATTGTCTAACGTCAGCAAGGGTGAACTCATTTTGGTCGGTTCACGGAAACTAAAAGTAAACGGCGTATCGACATGAGCAGGTGCGAGTTGTTGCATACGCTCAAGTTGTTTAATACGACTTTGTGCCTGACGAGCTTTAGTGGCTTTTGCTTTGAAACGGTCAATAAATTTTTGTAGGTGAGCACGTGTTTCTTGTTGCTTCTCAAAAGCTTGTTGTTGTTGTGCTAAACGTTCACTTCGAGTTGTTTCAAATGTGGAGTAATTACCCGTATAAAGCGTCAGTTCTTGATTTTCGATGTGAAGAATATGATCTGTAATTGCATCTAAAAAATCGCGGTCATGCGAAATGAGGATGAGAGTACCTTCATAGGCTTTAAGCCAATCTTCTAACCACAAAATTGCATCTAAATCTAAGTGGTTGGTTGGTTCATCTAGTAATAATAAATCAGAACGACTCATTAATGTACGCGCCAAGTTTAAGCGCATACGCCATCCACCAGAAAAACTAGCAACATTTAAACGTAATTGATGCTCTAGAAAACCAAGACCTGCCATGAGCTGGGCAGCTTTAGATGGCGCTGAATAACCGTGAATTTCATCAAAGCGGCCATGTAGTTTAGCCAAGTCTGAATCTGTGAGTTGATCTGGTTGAGCAAGCTTATTTTGAATATCCCAATATTCTTCATCACCAGATAGAACAAAATCGAGGGCAGGCATGTCTAGAGCTTTAACTTCTTGCGCCATATGCGCCACAGTCCAGACTGAAGGACGAGTAAGTGTACCTTCATCTGCGCCTAAGCTGCCCAGTAATGCTGCAAATAACGTTGATTTACCTGCACCATTGACCCCAGTCAGACCAATCTTCCAACCTGGGTGTAATTGCATAGACGCTTTTTGAAAGAGAACACGTCCACCGCGGCGTAAAGAAACTTGGTCAAATTGAATCATCTTGTCTTATCGAGGTGAGTTAGGGATGCTGTATTTTAAAGAGAACTGACCGTGAAGACAAAACTTTCAGAGTTTTAGTTTATAAATGCTGAGATTGCATGGCTTAACCTATCTCTATTTAAGCTATTCGTCTGAAAATATCTAAATTTTTAACGAGATAGACCACATTTTAAAAAATATGGCTAAAATAAAAACAATTTAAAACTTGGTTGATAAATGAACTCCTAATAAAACTAGACTAAGGAAAGTCAAATGAAAAAAGGATTGGGGATAATTGGTACAGTATTTTGCTGTGCTATGGGAACAGTACATGCCGGACAAAATGTATGTGTATTCGATTTATTGGGAAAATCGGGTGAATCCTACAAAATGATGGAAGAGTGGGCACTTGCAGCTAAAAGCTGGCAGGCTGACATTACTTTAATTCCATTTCAAGACGAAGCTTTAGTAGATCGTAGACTGCGTGAGGGCAAATGTGACGCAGCTTATATGACCTCAATGCGAGCGCGAAATTACAATAAATTTGCAGGCTCGATTGATGCGATTGGTGGTGTGACCAGTAATGCCATTGCTCAAAAGGCAATTAGTTATGTTTTGGACCAGCGCAATAAACATCGCATGGTAACTGCACAAAATGGAACAAACTATGAGGTTGTTGGAATTGTCCAGATTGGTTTGGCTTACTTGTTTGTAAGAGATAAAAACCTGAACTCAATTGAAAAAGTACGTGGTACTAAATTTGCTATTTTACAATATGACGCAGCTCAAAAAATTATGGTGGAAAGTGTAGGTGCACATCCTATTCCGTCAGAAATTACCGATTTTGTGAAAAAGTTTAATAGTGGCCAAGTCGATGCGATTGCCGCACCTGCTTATGCGTATAAACCCTTAGAAATAGGCAAGGGTATTGGAACAAATGGAGCCATGTTTACTTTTCCCGTGGTCAACGTTACAGGGGACTTAATTGCAAGAAGTGATAGATTCCCAGCCAATTTTGGAATGAAGTCTCGTGATTGGTTTATTAAGCAGTTGCCGCAGAATTTTGCAATGGTGAAACAGTTAGAAGCTGGAGTACCACCTAAAATTAAATTAAATTTTTCAGCTGAAGATAAATTGAAATACCAAAAAATATTACGGGAAGGTCGCCTTGGTCTAACAAAGCAAGGTGTATACGATGCGACAATGATGAGTGTGTTGAAGCGTGCCCGATGTACCATTGAACGTACAAATTTTGAATGTACGCTTAATGGAGAGTAGATTGTTTTTTAATCACAAAATCGCTACACATATTTCAAAGCTGAATATGGGTATGAAAATTGTGAATATAAAAAGTAACTTACGGAAAATTAGAGATTTTTACTTCTCATAAATAATTTAAATAGAACAAACAATGATCCAATTAGATAAAAATATTTGAGTAAAAGCTCTATTTTTTTCTAAAAAACATGATTAATATCTGTGTTTGAAAGGAAACTTCAAACAAAAAATCTGTTCCGTGGAAGGATGAAGAAAATGAAAAAAATCGTACTTGCTATGGCTGCCGCTTCTGTTGTTGGTTTTTCTGCTTCAGCGCAAGCAGCGAGTACCGTGTGTGTATTCGACCTCTTAGGAAAAGCAGGCGACTCATATAAAATGATGGAAGAATGGGCTCTAGCTGCAAAAGGCTGGGGTACTGAAATTAACTTGGTTCCTCGTCAGGACGAGGCTGTTGCAGATAATGATTTCAAAGCTGGTAAATGTGATGCTGTAGCAATGACTGCTATGCGTGCACGCCAATATAACAAATTCGCAGGATCAATCGACTCGCTTGGTGGTGTTCCTAATAACCAAATCGCGCAACGTGCTATTACCTATGTATTAGATGCACGTAATGCTGCAAAAATGACAACTAACCTTGGTGGTAAAAAATACGAAGTTGCTGGTATCTCTCCATTAGGTTCAGCATTCATTTTCGTACGTGACAAAAACATCAGCTCTGTTGAAAAAGCTGCGGGTAAAAAATTCGCCGTATTAGGCTATGACGATGCACAAAAAATTATGGTGCAACGTGTAGGTGCTCAGGCAGTTCTTTCTGATATTTCAAACTTTGCTGCTAAATTTAACAATGGTCAGGTAGATATGGTAGGTGCACCTGCTTATGCATACAAACCATTAGAATTGAACAAAGGTTTGGGTGCAAATGGTGTAATGTGGAACTTCCCAGTATTACATGTAACTGCTGACCTTGTATTACGTGCAGATAAATTCCCAGCTGGTTTTGGTCAAAAGTCTCGTGACTGGTTTGTAAAACAATTACCTAAAAACTTTGCGATGATTAACCGTTTAGAAGCGCAAATTCCAGGTAAATACAAAATGAACCTAAGTGCTGAAGACAAACTCAAGTACCAAAAAATGTTACGTGATGGTCGTATGGATTTAACTAAACGTGGTATTTACGATGCAGGTATGATGTCTGTATTGAAAAAAGCACGCTGTTCTGTAGACAAAGCTAACTTTGAATGTTCAATGCCTGGCGAATAATTCATATTGAACTTAAAAGCCTAGATTTATTCTAGGCTTTTTTGCTTTATGTAGGCTGTCAATTCAGCCATTGTGATGAATTAAAAAGTCGCTAATCTAAATTAAGGATAAAACTTCATCTGGATATATGAAGGTATTAAAAGGGAACAAGGATGTGAGTGATCAAAGAGCTACTATAGATATTTAAATAGTTATTTTTCTTTACTTGAGCTCATATAAACATAATTGCTCGTAAAAATATCTTAATCGTGAATTTTAGATGAAGCATATCTCATGAGAATCATGCCAACCAGCGTGAAATTTCTTGATGCCAAAAACAAAAAATCTACAAGGAAAGGAAAAGAATATGCGATTTTCCAAAACGCTTTTACTTGCGATGGGACTCACAACAATTTCATTTGCAGCCGAGGCCAAACAAACCATTTGTGTTTTTGACTTCGTTGGTAAAAATGGTGATGTCTATGCACTCATGAAAGATTATCAGCTTGCAGCGAAAAACTGGGGAGCTGATATCGAACTCAAAGTAAATCAAAACGAAGCAGTGATTGCTGAAGATTTTAAAGCTGGTAAATGTGACGGCATTAGCGTATCAGGTATGCGCGGACGTCAATTTAACTCATTTACAGGTTCATTAGATGCAATTGGTGCGATTCCAGATCTCAAACTTGCTGTTAAAGTCATGCAAGGTTTAGCGAGTCAAACCTTTAGTAAATATATGGTCAACGGACGCTATGAGGTCGTGGGTGTTATTCCGGTAGGGGATGCTTACCTTTTAGTAAACGACCGTAGTATTAATACAGTAGCGAAAGCTGCGGGTAAAAAAATTGCTGTTCTTGACTATGATGAAGCACAAAAAATTATGGTTCAGCAGGTCGGTGCACAGGCTGTGAGTGCAGATGTGACGAACTTTGGCGCTAAATTTAATAATCATCAGGTCGATATTATTGGTGCACCAGCAGCAGCTTTTAAACCTTTAGAACTACAAAAAGGCTTAGGTACGAAAGGAGCAATCGTTAACTATCCAATCTTACAAGTGACTGGAAATATTATTATCCGTCCAGATAAATTCCCAGCTGGATTTGGTCAAAAATCTAGAGAGTGGGTGGCAGGCCAGTTACCACGTGCCTTTACTATCTTAGGTAAAATGAAAGCGGATATTCCGCAAAAATACTGGATGGATGTACCGGCTGCGGATAAACCAGGCTATCAAAAGCTTATGCGTGAATCACGAATTAACCTTACAAAGCGCGGCGTTTATGATAAACGGATGATGAAACTATTATGGCAATTCCGTTGTAAACAAGATGCGAAAAACTTCGAATGTGGCTTACAAGATGAGAATTACAAATAATCTTGATAAAAATACTCAAGATTCGCTTTAAACTTCGAAGACAGACCCTATATTGATTATGCTATACTCAATATAGGGTCTTTTTTATTTTGAAAGGCACAGCAAAATCCGAGGAACAATCATCATGAATGCCCAAGCTCTAGTTTTGACAGATAATGCTGCCAATAAGGTACGCCAACTCCGTGATAGTGAAGGGAATGACGATCTCATGTTACGTGTATATGTAACAGGTGGTGGATGTTCAGGGTTTTCATATGGCTTCAATTTTGCCGAAAGCGTAAATGAAGATGATGCTGAATTTGTAAATGGCGATGTAAAGATGCTGGTTGATTCACTCAGCTATCAATATTTAGTTGGCTCAGTGGTTGATTATGTTGAAGGCCTTGAAGGTTCACGCTTTATTGTGCAGAATCCAAATGCGACAACAACTTGTGGTTGTGGTTCTTCATTCTCGATTTAAAAAGAATTTTAAATAAAAAAGCCTCTCTATTTTGAGAGGTTTTTTTATTGATGAAATTATCCGCGATCATCTATAGATTCTAAAAAGTATTGAACCAGTTCAGGTGCATTCTGATAAGGAATCCAATGAGAAGCGTTCATGAAAATGGCTTTATAACTATTTTTAAAATAACGTGAGTTTAGCTCGGCACTTTTTTCAGTAACGGCAATATCATCTTTACCCCAAATAAACAGAGTTGGCACATCTATTAATTTAAATGGATTCTGAGGTTTCTCCCAGAAAAATCCACGATACCAATTCAACGCCGTAGTTAGCCTATTTTCTTTTATAAACTCAGTCTCGAATATTTCAATTTGCTGCTCGGTCATGCCAGATGACTTAAGAAAGTTACGGCCTAATTTAGGTATCTTTTTAAATAAAAGTTCAGGCAGAATAGGAAGCTGAAAAATTGCAAAATAATAAGATTTAAAAAGTTGTCTGCTGCTAAAACAAGCTTTTAAAAATGCAGCTTGATGGGGGACAGAAACTAAAGTGAGATGTTGAATATATTGTGGATACTTCATAGCTACACTAGACGCAATTACAGAACCCCAATCATGCCCAATTAAATAAACTGGCCGACCAAGCTGCTCAATAAAACTCGCTACATCTTCGACTAGCTCACTTAAAGCATATTCAAAGCGGCTTTGCGGTCTAGCATTTAAACTATACCCACGTTGATGAATCGCAAGCGTTCTAAAGCCATGTTGATGCAATAGTTCAGAGGTTTGCTCCCAACTATGGGCTGTCTCAGGAAAACCATGTAATAAAACTACGAGCGGACCATCGATAGGGCCTGAATCAACCACATCGAATGTCCAGGCCCCACGTGTGTATTGATGAATACGGTTGGTCAAATCCATAACAACATGCCTTACTTATTTTTGTTGGCATTTATCATGAGTTTTTATGCACATTTAAATAACAGCATTTCGGGTCAGTAAATGTGCTATGAGGTCGAATCTAGGTAAAAGAACTTATAAAAAATCTTATACCGCCGTGATTGTTCCTAAAATTCTAAAATCAGATGCACCGGTTACTGCTGGTAAATTACCACTTAAACCATTCACAAAACGCATTGCTAACCAAGCAAACGCTGTAGCCTCGACCCAAGTAGGGGAAAGTCCTAAAACATCTGTGGTTTGAACTGACCAATTGTGCTTACGTAAACGCCAGCGTAATTGTTCTAACAAATAAGAGTTATAAGCTCCACCACCACATACATATACTTCACCTGTTTCCATGTCAGAGCGATAAATCGCTTTTTGAATAGCACGTACAGTAAGCTTTAATAAGGTGGCTTGAATATTTTCAGGTGTATCTTCTAACTCATCATAAGTTAAATCATTACGCCAATCGATTAACTGATCATCTAACCAGTCAATATTGAAATCTTCACGACCTGTGCTTTTAGGTGGCTCTTTAGAAAAATACTCATGAGCATGAAGACGGTCGAGTAATGAACGAATAGGATGACCGTAAGCAGCCCAATCGCCATTTTCATCATATGGATGACCTGTATGGCGATGACACCATGCATCCATCAAAATATTCGCAGGTCCCGTATCAAAACCAAATACGCCGTCAGCATTATTGGCAGGCAACATACTTACATTGGCAATGCCACCTAAATTCAAAATCACACGATGAATACTTGGATGTTGAAATAATGCCTGATGAAAAGCTGGAACTAATGGAGCACCTTGTCCGCCTGCAGCCATATCTCTACGACGGAAATCTGAAACAACCGGAATTTGAGTGATTTCAGTAATAATATTGGGATCGCCAATTTGTAACGTAAAGCCATGCTCTGGACGATGACGAATAGTTTGCCCATGCGAACCAATCGCTTTAATTTGGCTACGGTCTAATTGGTGCTTCTCAATTAAGCTATTAATCCCATGACCAATCATTTTCGCTAGAGCAACATCAGCTTTACCCATACGGTCAATTTCATTGTCATCGGGTAAAGTTAATGCCATAAGCTCATCACGTAACTCGGGTTCGAATGGAACTGTAAGAGTGGCATGAAGCTGTAGTGGCTTAAATGAAGCCGCAACAATATCTACACCATCCATACTAGTGCCAGTCATTACGCCGATATAGATTGCGCTCATATGCAACTTCCCCTGCAAGACGCTGAAAAAATGTTAGTATATCGCACAAATTGAATAACTGATGTGTTTAGGTTTTGTGATGTCAAATTTCTTGCCCGCCGAAGAACAGCTTGCCCTCATCCAACGAGGCACGCACGAAATTATTTCAGAAGAAGATTTACTGAAAAAGCTTAAAGAGAATCGTCCTCTTAAAATTAAAGCTGGTTTTGACCCTACGGCACCAGATTTACATTTAGGACATACGGTTCTTATTAACAAACTAAAAACGTTCCAAGACTTGGGCCATGAAGTTACCTTCTTGATTGGTGACTATACAGCGATGATTGGTGACCCAACTGGTAAAAGCGCAACTCGTCCGCCGTTGTCACGTGAACAAGTCGAAGCCAATGCTAAAACTTATCAAGAACAAGTTTTTAAAATCTTAGACCCGAATAAAACAAAAGTACGTTTTAACTCAGAATGGTTTAACCAAAAGTCTGCTGCTGACCTTATTCAGTTAGCAAGTCAACAAACCGTATCACGTATGTTAGAGCGTGATGATTTTACTAAGCGTTATAGCAACCATCAGCCAATTGCAATTCATGAGTTCTTATATCCTTTAGTTCAAGGTTATGACTCAATTGCGCTTGAAGCTGACGTTGAGTTAGGCGGTACAGACCAAACCTTTAACTTACTCATGGGTCGTACGTTACAAAGCCGTTATGGCCAAGAATCCCAAGTGTGTATCACTGTGCCGATTCTAGAAGGTTTAGATGGCGTAAATAAAATGTCTAAATCTTTAGGTAACTATATTGGTGTTTTTGATGCTCCAGGTGCAATGTACCAAAAAGTATTATCAATGCCTGACTCTTTAATCGAACGCTACTTCGACTTATTAAGCTTCAAATCTCTTGATGAGATCAAAACTTTATTAGACGAAATCGCTGCTGGGCGTAATCCACAAGAAGTAAAACGTATTCTTGCGCTTGAGTTGGTTGAACGCTTCCATGATGCCGAAGCTGCTGCCAATGCTCATAAGAGTGCGGGTAACCGTATTACAGAAGGTGAGGTGCCAGAAGATACACCTGAAGTGACTATTTCACGTGGTGAGTTTGGTGGAGAGATCTTCATTGCTACGATTCTACGTGTAGCAGGATTAAACCCAAATGCAGCAGCTGCAAAAGATGCAGTAGCACGTGGTGCAGTAAAAGTTGACTGGAATGTAGTTGATGCAGGTTTCTCTGTAAAAGAAAATGGGACTTTCATTATTCAGTCAGGTAAGAAAGCAATTGCACGTGTAACTTTCACTGACTAAGAAAGTTATATAGTAAAAAAAGCAGGAGTAGTCCTGCTTTTTTTTTATTTCTGGATCACAAAATCAATTAAGCGTTCCACGTGGAACAATTTGTAATTAACTTAATAAGTAGAAAAAAGAATAAGGAAATAATAAAAGTATTAATCAATAACTAGAGTATTTGCTCTATTCTGTCTTTGGAATCTTTGGAATCTTTGGAATCTTTGGAATCTTTGGAATCTTTGGAATCTTTGGAATCTTTGGAATCTTTGGAATCTTTGGAATCTTTGGAATCTTTGGAATCTAAAATGCTATATAGGCGTATAAGTTCTATAAGAAGACATGTAAAATCTAAGAAGAACAGTATTTTTCTCAAAATAAAATTAATAAAAGTAGTGAAAATGCCTAAAAAAAAGCCATATATATCACTTTTTTCGCAAAATAGTAGAAAAAAACGGCACTCAAGAGAAAAAGGCTGAAATACCCCTTGCCAATGGGATTTAATAGTCTATAATGCACATCCATCGGCGGTGATGCAGATAGAAACTTGTTGAAAAACAGTTACTTGAGATTGAATTGATTGCTTTAAGTGATGAATTTGATGATAAGTTGGTTTTGAGAATAAGTTTT
>NZ_JBIUCQ010000021.1:0-45751 GCF_044538495.1 Acinetobacter sp. ABJ_C4_1
GTTGTTACTTTATTTTCAAACTTATCAAGTATTTTAGAGTTAAAAACAAAGCCATCTACATTTATAACATAGATGACTTTCAAAAAGTTAATCTATAGAATTAAATTACTCATACATTGTAGCCGCTAATAAAATTTTACCCAAAATTTTCCAGTCTAATTGATTATTTTTCCCAAAGCCTCATAATCACTTACGTTTTCAAAATATCCATCCATATCATCCACCCAACTATTAATCCCCTCAAGATAATCGGCTAAATTATCATTTTCCCATTGATTTGTTGAAAGATCACTCACTAACAATTGTACAAATTCCAAAAAATCTTCTTTAGTATTGATTTTTGGACTTTCTGATTCAATTTATTCACTATTTTACCACCGTAGATTGCCCATTGCCTAATTTTAACCTCATTGAGATCCCACCATTTTTGATTGGCATTTTTCAAATTTTTGAGTCCACTTCTTGAGCATAAGCTCTGCTTTTGCTCTACACATATTCTATAATTATTTAATCTTCAATTAAATAATTATATATTTCACTGAGCCATTTCAAAGCATCTTCATTATTTTCAAAATAAATATTTGATAGTTGAGATATATATTTATAATCAATCATTTTTTTTATTAAAATTTCTTTAAACTCTAATTTTAACAAATCTATTTTTTCACTCTTTACTACCTTTTTATAATTTTTTACTACGTCCTAATATGTGATATCTTCATAATCTAAATCACTAAACCATGCACCAAGCAATTGATACATTAGAGGAAAATTACTTTCAAAATTATCTATCATTAATAAAGTGTTCTTCTGTGCCATCAGCATGTTTAATCTTTTCAAGTTGACCAAAAGCATTTAGAGGTAAACCCTTTATAATTGGTTCCCGATTTTCTAAGGTAAGTTCAGTATAAAATACTCAACTTTTTGTTTTAATACATTTTCAATACTTATTACACGACCATGCTCATCATATTACCACTTGGTCTCTTTACTTATATCTAATCTTTTATTTATGATTTAACAATCAATCTCTTATCCCTTCCCTTTAAAGAAGAGGGAATTTCTTTATTAACTAAATATTCAACACAACTAGACTTGTGCTAAAAATTTACTAACAAGTAGATAACAAATAAAAGTAGAATTTACTATAATCAACAATAAATTCAATCAACATAAATTAATCCCACTCATATTCACCAATATAGGTGAGCGTATTATATTTTTTATCTTTACTTACTTTAATTTGATCATCCCCCCAATAATAAAACATAGCATTAGCTTTATTAATGCCTTTTTCCAAACAGTCTTTTAGCATCTTTTCATAATGTTCAGGCTCTGGAGTTTCTTCAATGATAAGCTTTAAATCATCTACTTCTTTATCAAAATGATATCCCATAAAGTCCTGATCTAGCCAATCCAAACCTACTTCTTTACAAAAATTTGGTAATCCTTCGAAATTATCAAAATAACACCAATACTCTTGTTCATTTATCTCAGTTAATCCCAGCCAAAAATGAAGTTTAGTTTTGAAAGACATTACAGCTCGCTAGTTAATTCTATATATTAACGGTATTAATAGTATAACTTTCCTATATATTTAAAATTAACATTAATTTTTAAAAAATCAGGATGAATATCACTACTATGAAAATAGAAAATCTAATACAACTTATAATAAAAAACTTACCTATTGATCAAAATATTACCCTTAGAAAAAATATCGACCTGATAAGTTTAAGATTATCTAAATAGAGATGCTCTTAAAAATTCTAAAAATTAGCACTTCTTATCCCACCAATCTAATAATGTTTCATCTTCAAAATCTTCATAGTTTTTATAAATATTAGTAAATGACCAATTATTACCTGACAATTGGCTAAAATTAATAAAAAAACTGTTAATTTTTTGAATACCTTGGGCAGAGGGTACAGTAATAGCTATATTGTTTCCACTCAAACCATCTATAGTTCCTCCTAAATAGTCTAAAAGTTCACTTTTAAAATCTTCATAATCTTCAAGTGTTAAATTTGCTTTATAAATATGGATATTAAAATTCCCTCCTCGACATATAATTTTTACGGGCTCATCACTATTAATGAATTCAAAAGTATCTCCTTTTGCTAAATTTAGAGCCAATCCTGGCGCAGATAGTAGCTTATAGATGTTCCCCTCTATACATTCTACGAGGACTTCCTCTAATCTAGTTTTACCAGAGCTGGTTTTTCCTGCATAAATACTTAAAGTTTTAAAATTATCTTCCATATGGCGCTCCACAACTTCCCCTCTCTTTACAAGACATGCCTTCTTTAACATAACCACTATTTCCTGCGCTTAAATTACATGCTGCACCCTCTAATGCTGTATTTCCTGTACTTAAATTACCTCCTTTAGAAGTTAGAACTTTTGTGTGACCTAAATGCATATCATCTGGATTAGTAGAAGTTTGACCACAACGCCAGCAAGTATAAACCCCATTATTATTAGAATTATCTTCATCTAACAATTTTTGTCGAACTTTAAGATTGCCCACTTCGAGATCCTCCCCCAATTTTACTATCTGCTATCTCTTGAGCAGTAGCATTATGACCATCTTTTAAAGCATATTTAGATGGTTTTTTCTTTACTAATCCCAAAGGATCAACCCAACTTACTGGATTCGGTGTATATGCATATACATTATCTCCACCCAATAATCCAATCGGGTCTTTGGAAATAAAACGCCCTACATACGGTGAATAATAACGATAGCGATTGTAATGAAGCCCCGTTTCCCCATCAAAATACTGACCTTGGAAACGGATGTTATTACTAATAATTTCTGAATTTTCAAAGAAATCTGATTTAGCCGGTTCTACCTTACACTCACCCCAAGCTTTATATTGAGCTTTCCAAATGAACGCACCTGTATGATCCGTCATTTCTTGTGGCATACCCAAATGGTCACACTAAATTTTCATCCTTAGATGAAAAAACAAAACTTCGACCGATGTTTCATTCAATTTCTTAAAAACTGTTCTATTTGAAGGCTGTCCCCATTCTTTTATATATAGAGATAAAATGATTGATCTATTTATCAAAAATAAATTTTTCTTTAGTGTCTTGAACCATTATTTAGAACCTCTAGCTTTATAATTTGAATCACTATCAATTTTTTGTTCACCATTGTTCAGGAAAAAAAACACTTTGAGGTTCTAAAATAATACTACTAGGTAACTTATCTATATGGCTTTTTAGATTTAATATTTGGTCTTCATAATTTTTAGCAGAAAATTCTAAATGAAATTTTTCATCGTCATACTCAAAATTCCATACAACTTTTTCCCTATAATGCTTAACCACTACCCCTTCCCAACCACCATCATCAGCAATACCAGAAGCATCGGTAAAGATTAAAAACTTACCATCAGAATTTATTGATTTATGTAATTCACTAAATACAATCATTGCCTCTTCCACAAATTCAAGTGATCTAGAATCTATTTTAAGCCTAATTAACGCGCAATTAGAAAATTCAATATTATCAATATAAATCTTCTGATCTGAGCCAAAAATATCTAATCTTAATTCTAACTGATTCATTTATTACCTCTATCGACATATGGAAATTGTGTAGACCTTGTAGGTTTATCATGGCTGACAAAAACTCTCATTTCACCAGTCGGAGTATCTTTCGTACTAATATTAAAATCATAGGACTTTGAATATTTAGTAGTATTGTGTTCAGCATTATATACAACTGTTCCTGTCCGCATTGTATCTTCTCTCAATGCTTTAACATTGATATCTTGACCAAATTGAGATCTATTTTTTGTTGATGTCTTCGAATCATCATACAAATGCTTTTCTGAATGAGGTGTAATAAAATCTGCCTTATCAGAACCGCCATTTACCTTTTTAAATTCATCTGGAATATCATTTGATAAAGTAGTTGGCGGACAATTTTTGTTTAACCCCAAAGGATCAATCCACCCTACAGGATTCGGTGCATATGCATATACATATACATTATGCCCACCCAATAATCCAATCGGGTCTTTGGAAATAAAACGTCCTACATAATAATTTCATTATTTACTAAGGTATATCATTTAAAGCTTCATATAGTTTAGTTTTAATAATATCGTCTGGTATATTAATTACTTTAAGTAATGTAAAATCCCAATCTAAACTATCACCTATATCTTCAGAAGATGGTTTAGTCCATAAAGGTATAATAGAAAACTTTAGTTCAGGCTCACTATTAATATTAAAGTCAATATCTTTTTTCATCAATATTACTTTTACCATCAAACCAGAATGACTTAGCTTTTTGAATAGACTCTATAATATATTCTGAATTAATATTATTTAATAAAGGTATTATTTTATAGCAAAATTTTATGCATAAAAAATATGCTTACTCTAGTTCCAAATCATACAATTGGTCTATCAAATTATCCAACTCTTAATTTCCCTACTATCACATACTTTAAAAAAATTTATCAAAAGATTACCACTTAAATTAAGTAGCAAGAAAAATAAGAATCATCTTTGATACTTATTTTTCTTTTGGATAGAATAGTTATACCCCGCACTTATTTTAAATAAAATCCTATTCCTTTAATATTATTTTATCAATTTCATTTTTTATAATTATCTTTTCGTCTTTTTTTAAATTATTATATCTTTCAAAAAAATCTACCCCCAAAACTCTAGCAGACCCATTTAAATATACTTCCTCTATATCCTCTTCATTTATATCACAACAACCATTTATAAACTTATTATCAAAATTTATATAAATATTACCAAAAAAATCATTTTGAAAATCAATTGGAAATATATATTTCTCCCTATCTTTATCTTTTTTTGAAAAAAAAGAAAATCCTGAAAAACCACTTTTAAACAGATTCATATTTTGCTCCAAATAATCATGATAATAAGCTATATCATAAATATATAAATTATTATCTATATAAAATTTTTCACTATACACCTTCACCTTATTATATTTAAACATCTTATTTTGCCCAAATGCTCCTTTAAAATTAATCACTTTTTCCATTGATTCCAAATCAATAATTTGGGTTGAATAATTAATTTTAAAACTTTCAGTTAAGAGATAATCATTAATATTTTTCGTAAAAAAATCAATAAATTCATTTTTCCCCCCAAGAATAATTACTACTGATTCCTTTTTAAAATAATCAGGAAGTTTAAGAAATTCTGGTATAACATCAAAAGAACACTTTAGCATCTATGGTCATCGCCTCCATATTTATTTGTAGATCTAGCATTACCATTATCATAAGTTAAATGACCATCTTGTTTTACGCCATTTTTTACTACGTGATAATGTGGCTTCTCATATTCAACTGGGTTTTTATCTTTAAAAACATGCCCTTGTGGATGTAACTGCAATTTATCATTATATTGTTTCCCAGAACCATTTATTTTTATATTTTCAATATACATAGGTTTACCAGATGAGTCATTTCCCATAAATTTTAAAGAACTAGTATAACTTTGTGAGGTTGGTATACCAGCTTGACGCATGGCTTCTCTTCTTGCAGCTCGATTTGTTGAAAACTCTTTATCACCTTTAGTTGAATCTCTTCTAATTTGATTAGTAGTACTTAATCCCAAAGGATCAATCCACCCTACAGGATTCGGTGCATATGCATATACATTATCTCCACCCAGTAATCCGATCGGGTCTTTGGAAATAAAACGCCCTACATACGGTGAATAATAACGATAACGGTTGTAATGAAGCCCTGTTTCTTGGTCGAAATATTGCCCTTGAAAACGGATATTATTACTGATGATCTCAGAGTCTTCAAAGAAGTTAGATTTAGCTTTCTCAGCTTTACACTCACCCCAAGCCTTATATTCAGCTTTCCAAATGACCGCACCTGTATGATCCGTCATTTCTTGTGGTGTACCCAAATGATCACAATGATAGAACCAAAAATCTTTAAAGTCTTTTGCAGTTTTGGTTACTTTCCATAATGGGTCACGTTGTAAACTATAAGGCTTATCTGCCCAGTCAGGTGTTTGATGAAGCTCTATTTCTTCTGCATAAACCGCTTGTGCCAGTGGTACAAATGAATCTTTCTCATATATATAATGCTTGGTAATTTGCTCATTCGACTCATAAGCAAGTGTATTGCCATCCCATCCATAAATGATGTTATGTTCACCACCGGTATGATGATGTTTACTTCGCTTTTGAATACAGCGTCCTAATGCATCATAACGGTACTCTGCCGTATATTCAGCATTACGACTTTTAATCAGCCGTCCACACGCATCCCACTCAAGATATAAATTACCCTTGGTTGATTTCTGGCAAACCAGTTGTCCATAAACATCATATTGGTATTGTTGGTCTAAATATTCTTTAACCACGTTATTAACTAAACGATTATAACCATAGCCTGTTTCATCTAGCTTTTGTGAATGGCTTTGAACTTTCTGACTATGATATGAATCTAGAATGTTACTCGCAGGGTCAAAACTAAATGTTTCTTTACCTAACTTACTGCTAGCCTCAAGCAAACGCCCAACTGGGTCATATTTATAATTGATATTCCCCCTACGCGTATCATTAATTCCTGTTAATTGACCAGTTTTATCATATTGATATAAGCGTTGAATCAACTGCTGGGTTTCTTGAATTGCATTGTTCTGGCTAACTTGTTCATTTGATGGATAACCAAACTCATGACCATTAACAATATTTTGCTGGGTTAAACGTCCCATCGTATCGTAATGTTGTTCTTGGCTAATTCCGTTGGCATAGTGACGTGCGATTTCACGGTGTAAATCATCACGCTCGAAACTTACAGCATCTTGGCCGTTCACAATCAAGCTATGAACATGACCTGAACCATAAGTTAACCAGTCAATCTTTTGTCCATCTGGACGCACAGTCTTTATTCGATCATTAATTTCATCATAACTGTGTTTCCAGACTCCAGTTTTCTTGGTTTTATAGTCTTGATGATGTTTCCCGTCCCAAATTGCCAGCCGCATCATAAAACCATTGTAAAATGGTTTCAGCCACCTTTTTAAGTTATTTTCTTATTCAAGGTTAGAATTAAGTAATAAATTTTTGTTTTAATAGAGAATATTTATTATTTTTGAAAAAAATATTTCTATAATTATGTAAAGTACTTTTATTTGGAAACGAGTAAGTTGTCCCTTCACTTCCATCATCTTCCCATTTACAAATACGACAAATTTCATATTCCGATAATGTCTTTAAAGAATAAAATTCACAACATGGACATTTATATAAACTATTTCTCTCATCTCCTTCCACAACATCACAGATACCAAGATATTCTGATAATTTTTTTGAAATGTACACATTACTATATATCTTATTATTTTCGATTACTCCTATGACAACTACTTCATCAAAAAAATTTGAATATTCAGCAATATCACTAAAATCATTTTCTTTTAAAAAATTTTTCAAATCATCATTAATCTTTATATTTTCGTCTTCAAAAATGAACCAATAATCAATCAAAATATTTAGCTTTTCACTATCTACCATTTGATCAACTTCATATCTTGATATCATATTTAAAGCATCATTTCTTAATAACATAATTAACCTTCTCTATTTTTTCTTGCCAAGTCCACATTTTAAAGAGGCTAAAGCTACTGCCGCTTCAAATGCATTATCATCACGACCATCATTCTTATATAATGTTCTAATTTCCCTAGTTTTTATATTCCCCACAAAAATAGTATCTGTTAAAACATCTGCTTTAACAACAAACGTTCCACCAACAATAGTATCAATAGTGGTAGCGGTATCTGTTGCTGCAAAGTCCTTAGCCTTTTTCAAATATTCATTTTGAGTAATATTTCCAAATTCATGACCATGTTTATTATAATGCTCGACTAATTGTCCAGCTGAAAACCCTTTCCAACTTACATCAGAAGCTTTACATATTTCTTTTTTAGCCAATCCTAATGGATCAATCCAGCCAACAGCATTAGGACCATATTGATAACGGTTATATCCACCCAACAATCCAATCGGATCTTTACTTACAAACCTACCTACATATGGGGAATAATAACGATAGCGATTGTAATGTAATCCTGTCTCTTCATCAAAATACTGGCCTTGAAAACGGATATTATTTGAAATAATTTCACTGTTTTCGAAGAAATTCGACTTAGCTTTCTCTGCTTTACACTCACCCCAAGCTTTATATTCGGCTTTCCAAATAATTGCACCTGTATGGTCGGTCATTTCCTGCGGCGTACCTAAGTGGTCACAGTGATAGAACCATACATCATCAAACTCTTTACCCTGTTTTTCAGTTTTCCAAAGCGGGTCTCGGTGTATGTTATAAGATCTATCTGTCCAATCTGGTGTTTGGTGTAATTCTATTGGACTTAAATAAACAGCCTGTAGCATCGGCACGAAACTGTCTTTTTCATAGATGTAATGCTTGGTCAACTGCTCAGTAGACTCATAAGCAAGCGTATCGCCATCCCATCCATAAATGATGTTCTGCTCTTGACCAGTATGGTGATGCTTACTCCGCTTTTGAATACGGCGGCCTAAAGCATCATAGCGATATTCTACCGTATATTGACTATTATGGCTCTTTATCATGCGGCCATAGACATCCCACTCAAGGTTTAAATCACCTTGACTCGTTTTCTGTCTTACGAGTTGTCCATAAGCATCATATTGGTATTGTTGATCTAGATATTCTTTAACTACGTTATTAACTAAACGATTATAACCATAGCCTGTTTCATCTAGCTTTTGTGAGTGGCTTTGAGCCTTCTGACTATGATACGAATCTAGAATGTTACTGGCAGGGTCAAAGTTAAACGTTTCTTTTCCAAGTTTACTGCTCGCTTCAAGTAAACGCCCTACAGGATCATACTTATAGGCAATATTGCCACGGCGTGTATCTCGAATGGCCGTTAGCTCTCCTGTTTTGTCATATTGATAAAGTCGCTGTACCAGTTGACTAGTCTGCTCTAATGCATTGTTGCGCGGCTTATATTGGTTTTGATAGCCATTTTCATGTTCACTCAGCATCATTTGGCTTTTCAAACGACCTGCCAAATCATATTGCTGTTCTTGACTAATTCCGTTGGCATAGTGCCGTGCAATTTCTCGGTGTAAGTCATCACGCTCAAAACTAACTAGGTCTTGACCATTTACTATTAAACTTTGTACATGACCGCTACCATAGGTCAACCAGTCAATCATCTGACCGTCTGGACGAGTTGTTTTGATTCGATCATTAATTTCGTCATATTGGTGTTTCCACACCGCGGTTTTATTGATTTTATAGTCTTGCTGGTGTTCCTGTACTAAATTGCCAGCCGCATCATAAAACCATTGTAAATTGCTTTGAGCATTTTTAGCTTGAATGATTCGCCCCATATAATCATAGGCAAATTCTTCAGTCTGTTTTTCTTCGAGTTCTAAACCATAGTGACCATAACCCGCAGTACGCTGTTCTAAACGCCCCATACTGTCAAAGATAAATTGTTGAATTCGGTCTTTTGGTGCAGCTCGGTCTTTGAGGTCTTGTCCATAAGCAGATGCAACTTCAATACTGGTTGCAAGTTGGCCCGAGTTTTCATCGTAATGGTAAACCGTTTCCTTACCATCAAAGTCAATTTCTTTAACGAGTCGGCTTGCGACATCATAGAAGAATTGGTAACTGGCACCATTTTCATTAATGAGTCGGGTGAGACGTCCTAATCGATCCCATTTATATTTTAATTTGTGATTTAAAGCATCTGTACGAGACAGAATTAAACCCGCCTCATCATATTCATAGCGAGTGATGTTCTGTTTAGGATCTATATGTGCCAGTAAACGCCCTTCAGCATCATGAATGAAGTGTTCTTCTGTGCCATCAGCATGTTTAATCTTTTCAAGTTGACCAAAAGCATTCAGAGGTAAACCTTTTATAATTGGTTCTCGATTTTCTAAGGTAAGTTCAGTATAAAAATACTCAACTTTTTGTTTTAATGCATTTTCAATGCTTATTACACGACCACGCTCATCATATTGCCATTTGGTCTCTTTACCTGAACAATCTGTATAACTAATTAAATTCCCTTGGTCATCATATTTGAGTGACTTACTTCCACCTTTAGCATCTGTAATGGAAGTGACTAAGCCCATGGCATTGTAAGCATAAGCCGTTTCGTGCTTAAGTGGATCAATTTCTTTGATTAGATTACCAGAACCATCATATTGCTTAAACCAACGTCCCTGCTCAGCATCGACCATCCCTATCAGATTATCTTTGTCATCATATTCAAAGTAGCTAGTTGCACCATCAGCTTGGGTGGTGGTCAACATATTGCCACGCTCATCGTAAGTATATGAAGTTTTTGAGCCATCTTTAGCGATATGTAAAGTGATGTTCTTAGCATTGTCCCTAAAGAACCATTCCTGATAGTTGTCAGGATAAACAATACGGTAGGTATAACCATCTATATCGTAAAAATGTTCAGTAGTATTACCTTCAACATCAGTCACATAGGTTTTCCGGATGTTTTGATCCCACTCCAACTTTGAAGCACGACTAGCATTGTCGGCCCATTCTTCAATGGCTTTTGAAGTAGGTAAAATACCATCCCATTTTAGGTTCATCCCACGATGTGTAAGATCTGTATAACGTGTAATTAAGTGATGGGTATATTGATAATAATAAGAAGCTGCAAACTCATTTGTTGCCTGAACCAAATCACCTTGTTGATCATAGTTATAACTTGCCAAAACACGATCTAACTGGCCATTTTTGATGGTCCAAATATCGGAAACCAAACCTTGGGGAGTTAATTGCAAAGCTAAATGAGCGAGCAAACTCTCGTCTTGTTTAAATAAAATGTCCGATAAAATTGTTTTATTATCCGTAGAAACATGGTCATAACGTAAAGCGACTTTGAAACCATTTTTACGTTCTATATAGGATAGACGATAGTCCTCACCGTATTTTTCATAATAGCGTTTTTCGTCTTCACCGTAGGCAATTAAATGCAGCTGATCTGATAAAACTGTATAAGTGTATTGCTCAATCGGATCATAAATACTTTGTCCCTTCTTTAGGTCTGGCAAATCAATTGCCCGACCATCTAAACCGATGTATTCAAGCCCATTTAAATAGTCTTTATGGTCTTTTTTCTTTGGACTATATTTAAATTTACGAGAAATTTTTGTAGTAAATGGAGTAACCCAACGTGCTCCAAATATCGCGTCATCCATCTGGTAAAGGTTTGAAGCATAGGTACGGCTAATGCTGTCCTGAATTATTCCACCGAGTTGTGCATCAACATGAGTAAAGAACTCTGTACCCATTGCAAAGGTAATCGAACCATCAGTACTACCCATACAATTTTTGCACTTACCAGCATTTTTACCTGATGCTGCTTGTGATGTCGATTTTTCTAATCTAGCATCATCATGGTGTTTGTCTGCTTGAGATGTTTGACCTGCTTTGACTTGAGCTGCTTTTTTATCAGCTTCAACTTTTGACTTATGCTTCTTTACTGCCAATAATAAAACAGCTAACAACCACCCAATTGTAAAAGCTGTTTCAGCACCACCTAGCCCTTGTATTTTTGTTTTTGCTGTTATGCCTAATAATTTAATATTAGTTCCGAGTTTTAAAACAGTGGCTTTATCTTCATCTTTAACTACCCACATTGCACCTTTGGTTAGTAAGTTAGCACCGCTCTTTGCATTACCTTTGAAATTATTCTCTATGGTATATGCAACATTTTTCCCAGCCCGAACAATCTCTCCATTCATCAATCTCGGTATGATTGCATTTCTTTGTTCTTGAGCACGTTTATAATTTGCATCAGGATTTGCTATCGTTCCTTTCTCAACAACTTGACGTATTCCTGTATCAATTGTTGACGTACTATTTTCAACCCATGTACCAGTTTCTGTCAGTAATAAATTTAATCTTTTTTGGGCTTCGTTCGCAAACTTTTCAAGTTCACCTGCCACTGCTGAATTTAAGTGTTCTGATATAACACTAATAATCGTTACTTTAAATGCCGGACCTATTTGCTCTTTAGTTAATTTTTTTACTCCATTTTTAGTTATTCTTCTTACTTCCTCTCGCACTAAAAACAATGCAGGACGTGCCATTGTACGAGCGGTGGCTGTTGCTGGACCAGGAATTATCGCAATCGCATCAATCCCTAAGTTTGCCCAATCCATAATGTCAGCATTGTTGAATCCTTTATCATAAATCTGCATAAGATCAGAAACGACATCAACAGCAGCAAATACACTCCCTAACAAAGGTATATTTCTTGCAACAGTTTCAATCCGCTCCAAGGTAACATTATTATTTGTCTTCGCTTTTAACCATTGATCTATTTTTTCTTTCGAATTTTGAACATCTTTGATGCTTAATGTATTTAATGGTGCAACAACTTCTGGAGTACTTCGTGCCATATTCTTCTCAAATTATACAAACGTTTCAAAAGGTGATTGGATTTTTGTTATTGCTGTTTTGTCAGAGCTTGCTTGAGCCAATCTTCTGAGTGGATTACTCTGCTGACTTGAAGGCATAAAGCTATTTTGACTAACAAATGATTGACTTAACTTAGATCCATCACTCCCCCCTAAAACCTGTTCCATCGCCATTGGTAGCAATGCTTTAGCACCTTGATCTTTGATTTTTTTAACCGATTCAATCTTCTGCTGCGCAGATTTCACATTGCTCGCAAGTTGACTCAACTTTTTAAAATCATTTTTTAATGTTTCAGTTAACCCTTTACTGCCAGATGCAATGCCAATGCTGCCTTCTACATCATTTTGATTTGGCCACTCTACCTTGCGTTTAAAATCACTTGCCTCATCCCAAGGATTACGTGGGTCTGGATCGAACAGAATCTTTACTGAACCTGTTGCCAAACCAGAAACACGAGCGAAACCTTTATCGTCTAACTTTCCTTTAAAGACTTTTCCTAAAGTGTCTGTCACTGTATAGCCAGCACCTTTGACAAATTCTCCATGTACATAATCATGACGTAACTCTAAAACGCCTTGTGCACGTTTTGGTGGAGGTGGCAAACTAGATTGAACACTTGCCGATGCGCCGCCTTGGAACACATGCTGTCCAGCATTGACCTGAAATTTCCCGCCAGTTTTCGGAAAGATTCCTGAACCATTTAAGGTAATTTGTGAACTTGCACCAGTAATTACAATTTCTTTAGGACTACTAATTTCAATCCGATCTTCTGTAGAAGAAATGGTAATACCTTTATTAGCAAGCACATCTAAAGCATCTGACTGGGCTTGTATTTCTACCTTGCCTTGCGCAGCTACTGCTTTTAGTCCACTTTGCACTGCAAAGAGACTGAGCCTATTTTGGGCATGGGCAATGACATTCTTTTGAGTACTTATATTGATGCTGTCTCCAGCAATCTGATTGATTTGTGCATCAGCCGAGATATGAATATCCTCGGAGGTACTCAAGGCTATACCATCCGGTGAGCTTAAAAGCAGTAAAGCTTTTTCAAATTTAGCGATTTGTTGCTGAATTTGTGAGGCAAAATCTTTTAACTGCTCAATCGATTCTATTTCATCGGTTTTCTGGTTTTTAGCGATGTCACTCAGTGCTTTGCTGTTAGTTTGACTACCCTCAAGTTGCTTTTTCGCAACTTCGGCATCAAGGTGTTCACCTTTGGCATTATCCTGTTTATGGGTGGATACCAATAAACCTTGTCCCGCGCGTAAAGCTCCCCATTGGTCAGTACGCAGTTCAAAACCTTCACCGCGGTCTTCACTTTCCGCTTTATCTTTAGGATGACTTAATTTCCCGAGATTTAACTGGCTTGCACCATGACTGCTTTGTAGCTGGGTACTAATTTGGCCTGGTGTATCATCAAATCTGAGTTGCCCAAAACCACCACCTGAGACTTCTTTGGAACGGATACCACTCAGTTTTTTAGTGTCAGGAAGTTTACCTTTGTTATCAAACTTGGTTGGTTGGCGCTGTGCCTCATGAATTCGACCCATCACAAATGGTCGGTCAATATCGCCATTAAAGAAGTCAATAACGACAATTTCACCAATACGCGGTAAAAAACGCGCACCGTAACCTTCTCCAGCCCACGGTGTTAGAACATCAATCCAAGCTGAATCGGTATCATTGTTGTTGGTTCCAGCACCACCATCATGGCTATGGTCATCACTGCGGGTAAACAGGAAGCGGACTTTAATACGCCCCCATTCATCTACATAGATTTCTTCGCCTTCAGGTCCCACCACTTTTGCGCGTTGTGGATGAGTGACTGGACTATGAATTTGTGGGTTATAAGCTGGTGTTGTTGGAATATGACGACGTTGTAAAATCAGTTGATTCGCTTGGCGTTCATCACTGTTCTCAGGGTTTCGTATTGACCAGTTACTTTGCGCCAATAGACCATTAATTTGTTCATTTAAATCTTTAGGTAAATTATTCTGATTAAAGAAGTTTTTAGAAACAATCAAAAAGCTTTTATCTGAGCTTTCATGCTGGTCTATTTCTGGGTGTTCATTTAATTCGAAATAGTAACCCACATAGGCATCGCGGACCGTCGTTTGCGCAATAAAGCGTTTCGCCTGTGCCTCGTAGTAATTGTGGAGGTTCTGGTTTAAGCGTTCAACTTGTTGATTTCCAGATTTAGTTACACCATCCTCACCCTTTAAGTCACCAATCCATGCAGGCGCATAGTTCCAAGCTTGCTCTAAGCCAAGTGTAGCATTGTCATATTGTTCGCTATGCTGATGCTTACTTTGAACGCTTCCAATCCCTTCTTCTTGTTCTAATATTTCTGCTTGCCAACGTTGTATATGCATAACATTGGGTTGAAGAGTACGCTCGGCAGTTAAGCGAGTCATGCTGTCGTATTGTTCGACCGCACTACTACGGTGGTAACGAATCGTTTTACGGTCTAAAGGCTGATATTGACTATTGGCATCAATCAACCTAAGTTTTTGAGCTTGAATAGATGTATCTGTACTTGGAACAATATGCTGAGCTTCATCAATGAGCCAACTGATATTTTCACTACGAAGTAAGCGTGTGAGGAAGTCCCAATCACTTTCGTTATGTTGCATAACAAAAGGACGAACATCATAAGTTTGTGTTAAACCGCTTAAATCCAAACTTAAACTTGCAGCAAATAGCGGATTTTTAACTTGCCATTCTTTAAATAATATTTCCCATATCTCAACCACGCTTTTATTCATAAATACGCGCGAATTGCGGCGATATTTCCATAATGCGGTTGGATCTTCTAAGGTCAGCTTATATAAAGTTAGACTTCCATCTGACTGGCCTTGCTGAGCATGAGTAATAATGCCTGTAACGCGGGTTAATTCGCCTCGTTCCGTCACTATATCTACAGCGGCCTGAACACCAATAAAAGATTTTAGTTGAATCGTTGCATTTGTTGATAGACATAAAAGTTCTGCTTTTAAGCCATCATTGAGTGCATGTACACCATCAATTCTTTGCAGAAAGACTTGGTCATTCAATATCGGAGACGTAAATTGAATATGAATAGCACGTTTCTGTGGGCTAATACCCAAACTATCTAAAACTTGATGAATACTGTTCAACATCTTTATAGGACTGAATTATATTTAGTGGTATTTTACAAAGCACATACAGATCTGTCTATTTAATTAATAATTAATTTGCTATTTAAATTAAATATTAGCTCATGGTCCATATACCCAAATAGATTTGCATTCTAGTATGATCACAATAATTTTTAATTTTCCTATATTAAGCCTCATTTTAGACACAGTAACCAATAAAAATAACTTAATTAATCAAACACTTAAAAAAGAGTAAATAATAAACACCACACATAAAAAGTCATTCAATACAAATTTAAACTAAAACCCACAAACTACTGTTATATATAGTAATTTATATTTTAACTCCAGATTTCAATTTATTTTAAAATATGAATAAAAATGAGCTTATTTGTGTCTTTATTTTTAAAATAATTTAGATATTTTAAATTATAATTTGAAACATTTTTTAACTTTTCTTAACATTCCACTTATTCAAATAAAAAGTATAAAAAAGCGAAGAAAATAGCACTCTCAGTTGTTTTATTCAGCACAATCAAAAAAGATATATCATCACCATACACATTTGTATATGTAATAAAGCATCTCCCCTCAGGTCATATCTTTAAGCACTTGCTCTATTTGAGTAACAAGCTGGCTAAATGTAACTTCTCCAGCAATAACTTTTACTACATAAGATGCTTTAAATATAGCGATTGAGGGAACTGACTTAATACCATACTTTTGAGCTAAATTCGGCGATTGTGCAATATCAACTTGTCCAAAATTAATTGGTTTGCCATGCATATCATCTACAACTTTTTGAAAAACCAATTTCATATTTTTACAAGGCTGACACCAAGAAGCTGAAAAAAAGATGATCGCGATTTGCTCATTTAATGGTTCATGACTGCAAATAGCCGAAGAAAAATTATCTAAGGTGTATAAAGTAGGCTCTGTCATTTAGTCATATCCTTTAGTTGAAATAGGACAGCGTTTGGACTTAGAAAACCGCCCGCCGGTCCTATCGATTATGCGTTCAATAAAGCTATGCAATTTTAAGAACGATATAAATTCCCATCCAAATCATGGCAATAATTTGGGTGAAGAAAAAGATAAAGCGCCATGTGGCAACTCGATCACTTTGCACCAGACAAATATGAATCAAACTTTGGGCAATGCGTGCGACTAACACACCTATCGCTAGACTGTCGAGCACTGGTCTATAAAGCTCAAAGTGGTTGATGGCAATAACAATGGCTGCAAAAACAGGAAGATTTTCAATGCAGTTACGATGTGCTGCCATTGCTCGTTGATACCAGTCACTTCCCTGTGGCTGGCCTGCTTGCCATTCACTTATGGTCGCACGACCAGTCAAAATTCGTGACCAACGATAAACCCCTACCGTGCTAAACAAAATAAGAAGTGTCCAGCCAGCGAATGCAAGCAATATCCAAGTAGGTATGTTCATTGTCTAGGTTCCCAAATTTAGAAAAAGAGAAACTGCGTTCATGCATGCATTAAACATGTGAACGTAGTGATTAAGCTTGAGGTAAATTTAGTATATTAGATAAATCTAATTTAGCAATAGTTAATTTAGATTTATCTAATATAATGTTTTCAATTATGCTTATCCGCTATAATCATGAAATCTTGATTCGCAATTTCTCTTATGAGAGTGATATGACCGCTAGTCCTCAAAATGCAGATGATCTTTTTTTAATGGAAGGCGCTCAGAAAGCCTCTGAACTTTTAAAAGCGATTAGTAATAAACATCGTCTTTTAGTTTTATGTTTATTAATTGAAAAAGAAGAAATGACAGTCGGTGAAATCCAGCAAAGAATCTCTCTGAGCCAATCTGCTCTTTCGCAGCATCTTGCAAAAATGCGTGAAGAAGGATTAGTGACATATCGCCGTGAATCCCAAACGCTGTACTACCGTATAGAAAACCCAGATATTGCAAAAATCATCGCTCTACTTAAAAGTATTTTTCATGCTTAACAAAAGCCGCATGAGTTTATGCGGCTAAGATAAATCAGTTTCGAAGCATTTCATCTAACCAAAGATGTTAAAAACCCTCTTAAAAACCGTTCAAACAACTGTTCTTTCACATTTGAAATATCGGAGCTTAAAAGCTGAATAATGGTGCCTTCAATCATATATAAAAATAATTTGGCATCATGAAATGAGGCTTCCCTATTAAGCCCTCTAAGCTGACTGTAGATTTCATTGGTCAGCCATGTTCTATATTTGATGGCGACTTGGTAAGCATTTGAATAATTATTTTTAGTTTCAAAAATAGCTTTAAATAGCAGGTAATACGGCCCTTCCAAGTCGGTATGCAAGTCATAAAGTATTTTGAGTTTTTCCTTCACGTTTAGGTTGTGGTCGTACTCGACCATTGCAATGACTTTCTCTTGTAGCCGTTCTTTTTGCACAAGTAGGCAAATTTCAATAAATCGCGCTTTGGACTGAAAATAATGATAGAAAGTCATTTTTGTAATTTCAGACTCTCTCACAATTCTGTCGACACCTACTAAATGGAATCCGTGGTGGCGAAATAAATCAATCGCCTTATTAATAACTTTTAAAGCACGTGTAGAAAATACTAAAGGTGGCATAGTTTTTACCGTTATAAATTCTTGTTGTTTCTAAAAGAGAAAAAAGCCTGTGCCCTTTTTGGGAGAAAAAAAGGCACAGCAAAGCCATAAAGACTGTGCTTGGCACATCTCAAGTTTTATTGTTGATACAAATTTTTGAGCCGTAATGACTTAAAGCCTGAAAACCCCAAAGGCCATCAAACTGTTTAAAGATGATTTAAGTGGTGTCGTTATAGCTTTTGGCATCGAGAGCCAAGAAATAATGAATGTGCAAAGCCAACTCCTTCTATTGGGAGTTCTGCCAGACATTAAAATTATGGTGGCAGAACGGAAGAGGGTTCGCGGACTGGTTTCGACTCCAGCACACCCGAAGGTGTCCCTCTCCCGTCCTACCGCTACGGGAGGAGACGAGGAGATGCTCACACAAAACTATTCCTCAGAAGAAATAATCCTGATGTGGTCGAAAACAGCGGTCCGCGACGACCGACTGGCAATGTGGCCAGCAGGCAAAGGATAGTGTTCAAGCCTTTCACAGTCAAGCAGACAAAATGACATTTGCTTTAAAATAAAGCATTAAAAAGTAAGGGTAAATAATTTAGTTTTATTATTAAATGAGGGTTTATAAAATCGAAGAAATTTATATAGATATATAAGTTTTGATCGGTCAAAATGAATGCTTATTTTAAAACCATTTATAAAAAACTGTAGATGAGTCTGAATATAAGAGGACATTGAATGAAGAACTTTCTCACCAAGAAAATGTACACAACTAGAGCTTTATTTTTTGCTGTAGGCGTTATGGCTTTAAATGTTTCCCCTATTGTTATTTCTACTACTCATGCAGCGACAGAACAAAAAATGGATAATTTATCGACTACGCTTTCATCAATTTTTGCAGATAAACCCGTAGAACCTGCTTTATTTAGTCCTCAATTTTTAGGACAAGTTTCAATAACACAAATTCAAAAAATCGTTGATGATTTAAAAGCCTCTTTAGGTACTCTTAAAAGTATTAATGTTTCAAATGGCTCTGGGACGATTGATTTTGAAAAAGGAGAATTACCTGTTTCAATCAGCTTAGATGAGCAAGGGCAAATTAGTACCCTTTGGTTTAGCGCACCTCATTTTAAGACCATAAGCCTAGACGAAATGGTTAAAGGTCTACATGAAAACGCAATCGGTAAAACTTCTCTTTTAGTTGTTGTAGATAACAAACCTGTGGTTGTTGAAAATGATAAAACCCCGATGGCTGTAGGTTCGACTTTTAAGTTACTCGTTTTAAAAGCATATGAAGATGCGATAAAAAAAGGTGAATTAAAAAGAGAAACGATTGTTTCTTTAAAAGAAAAGAATCGCTCATTGCCAACTGGAGTTTTACAAAACTTGCCTGATGGCACACCTGTAAATCTGGAACTTCTCGCGCAGTTAATGATACAAATTAGTGATAACACAGCGACCGATAGCCTGATAGAGGTGTTAAAGAAACCTCGTATAGAAGCGTTGTCGCCGAGAAATTCTCCCCTGCTGACGACACGAGAGCTATTTCAACTCATTGCCCCAAGTAATGAAAAGCTAAAAAATAAGTTTAAAACAGGTACAAAGTCGGCTCGTATAGAAGCGCTCTCTGAGCTAGAAAAACTCCCACTACCGAGTGTGAGTAGCATTGGAAAATCGGCTACTTGGCAAGATGCTGAATGGTATATGTCAGCCAATGAGATTTGCCCTCTGCTTGAAAGTGTTCAAGATGCCCCAGCTCTGAACAGCTCTTTAAACCCACTTTTTAAAAATTTAAATTGGCAAAAAATTGGTTTTAAAGGTGGTTCCGAATACGGCGTGATTAACTTTTCTGTGATTGGAAAAACTCAAAAAGGTCATAAAGTTTGTGCAGTATTTACCGCAAATGGAAATGAGCCACAGCCTGAGTCAAAACTAGCCATATTATTTACAGGCATACTTCAAGCTATTGATTCTATAAATCCTTAAGTACAAAAGCCCATCATGAGTGGCTTTTAGCAATTCCTTATGATGGGCTGATTTGGAGTTATACAGATACTCGCGTACAGTCATTTTTAAAGAATTTATTATTAAATAAATAAGTGGTGATGAAGATGCCATTAATTATACCCGTAGCGATTAAAATAAAAATGAGTTATAGCTATAACTCATTTCTATAAAATTCTATAAAATAACTTTAAGACACAATATCATTATATCTTTTCTCGACTTCATCATATACCTGTTCTACTTTCCAATCTGCATAACTCTTAAATCGATTATTTTTCTTAATATAAGGCAAGGACTCGTGTACTAACTGATCATATAGAGGATCATTTAAATATTTAGCAAAGGTTAACCGATTAAATACCGCACCACTTGTAATATATTCTTTCTCATCCCCGTGATTAAACCATTGATTCAAAGTTTCTAAATCTTTATGTTGCTCCGCATCATAAATTAAAAAATCATAAATTTGCTTAAAAATACTTTCAAGCTGTTGAGTGTTCGTTATTGCTAAAGGTTTGCCTTCTATACCATGGAGTTCTGGTATAGATTGTAAAGTAAAGTCTTTAATAAAATGATCTCTAGGTATCCAAAAAGCTTTATTTTCAGAATACTGAATATAACTACTCAATGAAATTTTTGAGAAACCTAACTCATATTTAGATAAATTTGATGCAGTTATTATGAGAATCTTCTCATATGAAATTTTACTAAAATCTCTACAAAAACCAAATTTATCATTATATTGATGCTTTTTTTCTTTCTCTGAAAAGCCTAATTTTTTTTCGTTCCTCTTTAACCATTGATGAAAAAATTGCACCAATTTATCTTGATTAGCCGGTAATATTTTAAACTGGTTTAACTGATCTTTAGTAATCGGTTGAATAGTATGCAACCAGTATTTAATATCGGTCTGTTCCGGAAATATATTATCTTTACTAAAGAAAATATATGCCCCTGCATCAAAGCCCACTACATCATATTTTATAATTGCTTCAACAACAATTTTATATAAATAAGGACTTTTTTCAAAAAAGTAACGATCTATATCTAATACATTTTGTTGTGTTGGGACAATATAACCTTCAGCATTATCAAAAAAATCTATAATATCTTGATCAAAATTTTCTACAAGTTCTGGGTCAGTCACTATTTGAATGATAGAGCGTAAACATTGCTGTAGATTCTTGCTGTATCCCATATTCTTTGGATGAGTTGCGTAATACTCAGCTTGTTCAAGATTATTAATTTGAACATCAGGATGATGCTCATTTGCATCCCAGATATAAAATAATGATGACACGTGTTTCCCCTTATAAAATTAAAACAAAGAAAAGATAAATGAATTTCCTCTTCTTTTATAATTAGAATAATTTTCCGATGCTATTTTTTCAAAACGTCTAGCCAAGCATCAGATTATTCTTTCTAATCAAATATAATCAAATCTTCTTTATCATTTTGATAAAAGATTTAACTCTAGTTAGATTGAACACATTCTATGAAAAAAATTTCTTAAAAGTAAATCTTTATTATTTAATTCCATATAGAAAATATTATCCAAGTATATAAATAAAGCTCTATTAAATACCTAGGTGAACTATTGTCTTTATAAAGCCTATTTGCAAACTACTTTTTAAATAAAAAACCGCCCCAAAAGGCGGTCGCTGAGTATAAACCAGTAGGCATTGCCCACCCTGTTTAAGACATTGAATATGACTTAGAGATCAGAATGAAATCTCAACGCTTGAGGCGATCAATTTGTTCATTGATCAGATGTTGTGCAAGCCCAAGATAGTTCCCTGACTCAACTTCCCAACTCTGTAACTGTCCATCAATGTTCATACGGGCAAGGCCATAAGCCAATGCACGAGTAGACAACAAGGCATCTTCAGCCGAAATACCGACGAGCTCTCCACTCGATACAGCATCATTCAACAGTTGTCGCATCTGGCGACGAATCTTGTCGTTGGATGCCCGAAGCCCACTTCCCTCAAAATCGATGACGGCGCGTGTGGAAATCACTTGAAAGTGATGTGGATTTTCAAAGGCCCAAATCAGGAACGCCTGTCCTAATGCACGGTATTGCTCTAAGGGTGAGAGACTCGCTGCTTGTGTGAGTGCCTGATCGATTTGCATAGTGAGACGAATCATGGCCTCTTCTGCGACCGCATTCAGTAGTGCAGTTCTCGATGGAAAATGGCGAAACGGTGCACCTGGTGAAACACCCGCCCGTTTGGCTGCCTCTCGCACAGAAACGGCTTCAATCCCACCCTCTTTTAAAAGAACTAGCGTCGCATCAATAAGTGCGGCTTTCAGTGCGCCGTGGTGATAACCCCGTTGTGTGTCTGCCATGAATTTCATCACTTGTAAATTTACGATAGTTTAACTTTGACAGTACTTTGAGATCAATGTAATCTGTGCTTACTTTAATCTTAGAGTGCTTCGTTATGAACACAAAGTTACTGGTCACAGGAATATTGGGGGTATTGCTTTTGGGATCGCAAGCCTATGCGAACGAGACCAGTGTTGGCGTATCACCAGTGCAGCAAAAGGATAATGCTCCCCATTTGATTATTGACTCTCCAACAGATCATCAGGTCATTAAAGGGGTGGTCATTATCCGCTGGCATGCGCAGAATATTCGAATATTGTCTGTTTATGGCGATGCGGCGCTCGCGGTTAAACCAAAACTCGGCCACCTGCATGTATCGCTTGATCACAATTCTTGGCATTGGGTACAAGCATCTGAAGAACCAATCGTCCTTCAAGGATTGGCTCCCGGTGAGCATACCATCTCTATTGATTTAGCTGATGCGACACATCAAGTGTTAGATCATCAGACATTGACGTTTGTCACCACAAACATAGACTCTAGAAATACGCATCCCCATTGACCAGTAATGGTGTAACACCCATAAAAAAAACCGCCCCAGAAGGCGGTCGCTGAGTATAAACCAGCAGGTATATAGAAGTATGGTGGACGAATACTTCTATATTCTTTTATGAAGGAGTTTTCTCGGTTTTCAGAAAATCTTTCGATTTAAAATAATTAATAATCATATCTGCATGCTCTTCTTTTTGAGGAGCAGCTGTCACAGGGAATGATTCTTTAGACATTTTAAATCCGTGCGGGATGAGCTGTGAAATTGGCGGGAATTTGGGTTTCCCACCTTCTGTAATCCGCTCGATAAAACTTGCTAACCAGAGTAAATACTCTCCTTCATTTTCAAACTTAGGCATGACACTTAAATCGACTTTGACTTTGCATTCACTAAGAGGCTTCGTGAGCTGTTCATCAAAATCAATGTAATTGAACTTAAGTTTAAACTCAGTCCCTTTAATGGCCTTACGTATCTGACTGATTAAACAATTCAGATTTTGTGTAAGGTCATTGGTGAATAAGTCGTCTTTTTTAATATTCTTATAAACCTTTTCAGCCACGGCTAAATACTTTGGCATTTTTTACCCTCCTCAATCTCAATTGTTATAAAGTTTTGATCTTAAAATGTTTTATGGTTCTGATTATGGTGAAACAAGTGTAAAGGAGTGAAACATTATTATAGTCAAACGTAAGAAGTTAAAGCTTTATGTAAACCACACTAAACAATCACATAAAAAAAGTATGGTTTTGATAACTCATCCGCAATTTTTCTAAATTATTAAGATGTTTTGAAATATTTATTTTCAATTAAAATTTACCATTTGGTAAAATCAATACGGTCGCATTTGCTGATCTCTTCTTACCAGCCCTAAAACTGATCTACGAACTCTAATTTCTTCTTCAGAAAATGGTAAGTGTTCTTTTAACTCATCTATAGAAAGAGAATTATTTTCTATTAAAAAACAGTCTTGTTCGGTCGTCCAATGTGAAGCCACCGATCCAGTTTGCTTGTAGTAACGTTTCATATACCTGAGTAAATTTATGACCATAAAAAGCTTAAGCATACAGCAAGCTCTTTATAAGTTTTGAGCAGAAAGAAGAATAGGAATACTACCGAAATACGCCAAAATAAAAAAGCCAAACATTGCAGTAAAGCCCTGTTTGGCACTTCTAAAAAAACCAGTTTAATCCAACTCTAACTGTTGTCTTAGTTTAAGAATATCGACTAACCCTTTATCTCTTTTTTGATATAAATCGACATCTTTGTAATGTTTTAAAAGCTCTTTGGTTTGTTCTTCTAACAACTCTGTCGTTTCTTCTGAGTGTTGGAAAGCCTGCATATCATTCCACCATTCGGTCATAGGTGGCCCGAGGTGATGAATTGCCTCTTTAAAGCCCTTCTGGTTCGCAAGCTCCATATTTATATAGGGACCAAATAATGCCCATCTCAACCCTGGCCCACTGGTAATTGCGATATCAACATCTTCGGCTGAACATACCCCTTCTTTAACCAAGGAAAATGCTTCTCGCCATAAGGCAGCTTGTAAGCGATTTGCCACATGCCCTTTTACTTCCTTATTTAAAATAATCGGGTGTTTGCCTAGTCTTTGATAAAACTCGGAAGCGCGCTTTAAAAACTGTGGGGCTGTTAAATTTCCACCTACAATTTCAACCAAAGGTAACAGATGAGGTGGGTTAAATGGATGACCTAAAAGTATACGCTCGGGATGAGTTGCCTCTTTTTGAAAGTCTGAAACTTTTAGGCCGGAAGAACTTGAGGCAATCAGCGTCTTTTCAGGACAATATGACGTGATGTCTTGATATAACTTTTGCTTTAAATCTAAACGCTCTGGTGCATTTTCTTGAATAAAATCGACATCGGTTACGGCATCTTTTAAGTTGTTGTGAAGCTCTAGATTTGAAAGAACATCTTGTAAAGAATGGCTAGGCTGCTTTTGCAAATCTAGATCACTTAGATCTTTTAAATTTGCTTGTATTCTCTTTTTAAATAATTCTTCATCTATGGGGTAAGGGTCATATACCTTTACTTTAAAGCCTTTATATAAAAATAATGCTGTCCAACTTGCGCCAATGACACCAACACCAACCACACCGATGGTTTTAATTTCTTCCATACTTTCCTCGCGACCCTATTACTTTTAAAAACTGTCCTTATTTCCTTACACGACTATAAAAATAGTCGACTTCTCATCTTGTCTTGGTTACTTAAAACCATTTTATAATAGGCAAGCTGAACCCAAAGTTCATATCATTATTGTACTTTTCTTGCATTATATTCATTTTTTAACAGCTAAAATTGCGGCTAAAGATTGCAGCCCTAGAAGCGCTAAACGTGTATGATTGGCAAGGTTTTGAGCGATTTAAATTTCATATGACAAATACATTTTCTGACCATAAGCAAGTTGAAGTGGTGTCTACTTTTGCTGAACTTGTAAATACACATTTTCAGGGAGATAAGAATGCTATTTGTTGGCACAGAAATTTGGTGGGCGACTTTAAAGAAATTGTGGCTAAGCTTGAGTTAAAAGAAAATATTACCGAAATTTCTACTGAAGACCTGTTAGCACTTGAGCTTTCAGAACAAGGTAATTTGGCTCGAGACATTATTTTAAAAGACATGCAGCTTTTAAGTGATATGGGTGCATCGCCTGTACTTAATTTACTTAAACATTATGAACGTGATGAAGAGCTAGATTTTATTTCAACAGATGTCTATTCATTTCACGTTGATCGTTCCCCTATAGAAACCGATACTTTTTTATGTACTTATCACGGCGCAGCCAGTGATATTGTGCCTAATGATCAGGTTGAACAAAAAGTTTTAATTCCTGGAATTAGAGAAAAGCTCAAAGCATTACACGACGGCCCAGAAGCAGAATTTGAAAGCTTTTTAGCAGAGTATTTTTTTGATTTACATTACCAGCCTAAAGCCCATGCACAACCTATAAATTTGGGTACAGGACACTTGTGGCGTTTGGCTGTAGATCATCCCACTCTAAAGGTTTTACCGTGTGTGCATAGAGCACCAGTTGAAAATGATGGTGAATATCGGTTGCTGTTGATTTGTTAAATGTTTAGGTAGCTCACTGGTCTTTAATGACTGAAATATATATTGCCACCCCATGACTGGAATGGCTTGAAGTCACTTTATATCAACAATATTGGTTTTAAAGCCTCTTATCTGTCACCGAAAAGAGCAATCCCTAGACCTATCAGCATGACCAGTGTTCCACATAGTTTAAACATGGAAACTGGTCGTTCGACCACCCCTAGTAATCCAAAATGATCAATCAACAATGACGAGATAATTTGTCCAGCAATTGCCAGCCCCAGCAAAGCCGATAACCCGATTCTAGGTGCAAGGACGACGTAGCTCAGTAATGCACAAGAACCTAGAACTCCGCCCATAAGACTCCACCATGGTTGATTAGGAATAGCGATCAGTGAAGAAGCTATTCCGCCTCGAACCAGAGAATAAAACCCAAGGCATACCGCACCAGCAGTAAATGAAAATAATGCCGCAGCGACAGAATTCCCGCCTATACCTTTAGCCAGTTGGCCATTCAATGTGGTTTGTAGAGTAATCCCCAGCCCCGCACCAAAAGCCATGAGGTAATAGATAACATTTATAGACATATTGTTTGCTCCCTCTTAGACAACTTATTCCAGAGGTAGAAACTTCTCGGCAAAAATATCTGGAGTATAACCAGCCGCAACGAAAAGATGCTGGCGAGATTCATCAATCGCTGCACGAAGTCGCTCACTGTCCACACCCAACACTTTACCATCACGTTTAACGATTCTTCCGCCAATCATCACCGTATCGATATTGCTGCGTTCAGTTGCATGAACAACCGTGCCAAATGCATTACCAGACGGATAAAGATTAATGTCATCCGTTCGAATTAATATCAGGTCAGCTTGTTTACCGGGTGTCAGGCTGCCGATTTTTTCTTGCAGACCTGCACAAGCAGCACCATCAGCCGTTGCAGCTTTGAGAAGGTTTTGCGCCTGAAAGGTCACTGGCGAATGTGTTGAGCCACAACATTTGTTTTGGTGCATGCCCATTACACGCTGTAAGTAAAATGCTACACGCATTTCCATAAACATATCGCCACTATAAGACGTTTCATTATCTACACTCAAACCAGGTCTAATACCATGACGTAGAGCCGATTGCATGGCAAACATACCGTCTTCGATACCATAGTGAGCATCTGATCGTGGGCATACGTTTACTCGCACTCCAGCTTCGCGCAAAATTTTCCATCCAGCATCTGGCAGCGAGGTACAGTGGTTAAAGATATTATCTGGCCCTAACAGACCTTGTTGATGCAGACCCTCTAATGCAGCAGCCATTTCCCCACCAAAAAATTCAGTAATGATTGGTAGCCCTAATCTGCGTGCCTCAGCCCATAATTCGGGTTCTAACTGAGCCATGGCAGCTAATGACACCAAACCGTTTTTACTATTTTTAAAATATTTTTCTTGAAGACGTTCGAGATTGCTAGGCCAGTTGGCTCTGTCCCAGTCTCCTGAGACTGGTGCACCAGAAGCGTGTACAGCTCGAATACCGGCATCTAGTAAAGCTTCAACAGCCGCATCAGAGTGAGCTGCACTACGACTATTGTGCGAGTTATCAATCACTGTTGTAATACCGGCATCTATGCAGCCTAGAGCTGTAAGTAAATTACCAATGTACATATCTGCTGGGCGATAGTACTTCGCAAAAGAATAATGCGTCGCGTTGCAATAGTCTTCTAAGCTTTCGGCATTCGGATTAATCCGTCGTAATTGTCCTTCCCATGAATGTCGATGAGTATCGACCATACCCGGCATCGCGATCATATTGGATGCATCAATAAGAGCTGCACCTTCGGCTTCTAAATTTTCATTCACGGCAGTAATCATGCCGCTCTCGATAAGAATATCTCCGCGAACCATGTTCCCAATCACACTATCCATGCTTAGGATCGTCGCCCCTCGAATGAGCATTCTATTTGGTGAAGACTCAGTAAGCTGCACTATATTTCTGTTGTAATCAGTCATCATTATTCCAACTTCTCAAATGTATGCTGAAAATCTATCTGAAGTGATAAAGCTGAAAAAGCTGGTTAAACTGTTTTTATTATTCAGTGAAAGCGAATAATCTAAGAGTGTGAGTATAGTATTGGGACAAAGGTATGAGATTGGATCGTATTCAAGCAATGCAAGTTTTCGTTCGGGTGGCAGAAGCTGGAAGCTTTATCCATGCGGCAGAAGCACTTTCCCTACCTGCCTCAACAGTCACTAGTACAATTAAAAATCTTGAAAAGTATTTACAAGTGCGTCTGTTAAACAGAACAACAAGACGCGTTAGCCTGACGCCAGAGGGAGCAGAATATCTGACCCAGTGCCGAGAAATACTCGACCTGATTGAACATACCGAATCTAACCTGACTAACGCTATCAAACAGCCACAGGGTCGATTACGAGTTGATATGCCTGCGGGCATAGCTCATTCGGTGATTATGCCGAACCTGCAAGAGTTTCAAAGGCGTTATCCCGATATCTACCTCATGATAGGTGTCAGCGATAGACAAGTAGACCTTATTAAGGAAGGTGTAGACTGTGTAATCCGCATGGGAAATTTGGAGAACTCCACGCTGGTTGCCCGCCCTCTTGGTGAGTTCCGCTGGGTAACATGCGCTTCAGCACTATATTTAAAAGAGAAAGGAACTCCACAAACTCCCGATGATTTAGCACATCACCGAGCTATTCATTATTTTTCAGGGAACAACAGACATGCGGGTGAAATGCGCTTTGTACGAAACGAAGTGAAAAAAACTGTACAAATGCAAGGTACTGTTGCTGTTAATGAAACTGAACTTTATATAAAAATGTGCCTTGAGGGATACGGACTCGCTCAACTTGCTGAAAGAATTGTGATAGAACACTTAAAAGAAAGAAGGCTCATCGCAGTATTACAAGAGTGGTGCCCACCACCTGTTGCTGTGACTTTACTTTATCCGCATCAGCGGTTTCTTTCACCCGCAGTACGTGTATTTGCAGACTGGATAGACGAGCTCATTAGGAATTATTAAACCAACTCACTTTAAAAGACCTTTTTTTAAGATCTCACAATGAAACTCAGGTAATTATTGAAATAAAGAGATAAATTTGAATATTTACTAAAGCGAAAATAATGAAAAATTATGATTTAAAGTAGTTGACCCTCACGTAACGTAAGCCCCTAGCATAAAACACGCCTAAGGAAGAAGGAGCTAAAAAGATGCTGTTAAAAGTTGGTGAATTGGCTAAACAAACAGGACTTACTGTCCGCGCTCTTCATCACTATGACGATATCGGTTTACTTCAGCCTTCGGTCCGTTCCGATGCTGGTTATCGACTATATACCCGTAAAGACATTACTCGTTTGCATCAAATTCAAGCATTACGAGGAATGGGAATGTCGTTAGCCGAAATCCATACGGTTCTTGAAGACCCCAATCTTGCGCTTTTACCCATTATTGATCAGCAGATTCAAGCAATTGATCAGAGACTGAACGAGCAAAAGAAATTGCGAAATCAGCTCAGTAAATTGAAATCTCAGATTATGAGTGGTGAAGAACTTGGTTTGGAGGATTGGCTAAAAACACTGGAGCTTATAGCAATGTTTGAGAAATACTTTACAAAAGAAGAGCTTGAAAAACTTACTTTCTTACAAGCAGGTAGCAAAAGTCACCAAGAGTGGCAAGAGTTAACTCAGGCAGCAAATGCACTATTTAATGCTGGCGAACCATATAATAGTGAAGCCGCTCAAGATCTGGCACGAAAGTGGATGAAAACTCTTGAGCAGAATACGCGAGCTAACCCCGAATGGCTTGTTAAATTAAATGCCATAAATTCAGCAGAACCTGAATTTCAGGAAAAATTAGGGGTTACACCAGAAGTTGTTGAGTTTTTACTTCAAGCGTTTTCTGAAAGTAAGCTGAGTATTTTTGCCCGCTATTTATCTGACAATGAATTTGCTTTTCTAAAAGAAAACTACATTCGTGAGATGAAAAAATGGCCTCAATTGTTGGTCGATATTGAAAAATTGATTGATGTCGAAGTCCAACCAGATAGTGAAGGTGCACGGCGTTTGGCTCAACAATGGCTTTCTATGCTACAAAGCTATGCTGGTAATAACCCAAGTACTCAAGAAAAAATTCGTAAGGCAATGCAAAATGAACCGAGCCTTGCGGACGGCACTTGGCTCAAACCAGTTACCCTACAATTTCTGGAAAAAGCAGTAGCAGCTTTAATGCGCAGTGCTTAGCTCTATCAGGTTAAATCATTCTTTTTATACTAATAAGGGTGATTTTCCCTAGGTTATTAAAGTACTTATTCAATATCGAATTTAAAATCGAGAAAGAAAAGCTAAACCTTATTGCCAAAAAAAAGCCCTCTAAAGAGGGCTTTTTTTATTTATTCTACAGAAATAATTACTGTGGAATAATGTTAGTAGCGCTAGGGCCTTTTTGACCTTGCACAACATTAAAAGTCACACGTTGACCTTCATGTAAAGTTTTGAAGCCAGAAGATGCGATTTCTTTGAAGTGAGCAAAAACGTCTGGACCAGAATCTTGTTGAATGAAACCAAAACCTTTAGTTTCGTTGAACCACTTAACTGTACCAGTAGCTGTGTTGTTAGACATGATATACATCCTATTGAATTTTAAGAACTTAATGTCATGAGACATGACGGGTTTAACTTGGAAAAAATAACGAATTGAGCTTAAGATCTTAAAAACGGAGGATTATGAATAAAGCTTCGATACTAAAAGAGGATTTACTAAACTAATAAGTCTTTTTTCTAGTTAAGCTAATTATACACCAAAAAATCACTTATACAAACTTTTTATATGAATTATTTATTACGCCTATACTAAACATTTGTTTACATCTGTACAAATAATTACACTTTATGATCTAAACATATAACATTTTATTTGTTATAGCCCCTTCTTAAATCTTAGATTTATATTAATTTAAAACCTTTATTCGGCTTAACAGTATTGATTAATTACAATAACTTAGGCTATGTCTCTACCCTATTCTATAATATTACTAAATATTATGAGTATCCTATGCTATTCAAAAACTATCACGGTTAGAAATATATAAGAATATAAATATTATTAAAAACTCTATTAGAATAAATATAAATCAAATTAATTTTAAAATAAAAATTCAATCATTATTATATTTTAACCAGTATCGTTAAAATCATTATTAAATAAACAGTCTGTTGTAAGCGCCTTTTCATAGGCACATCCCCCTTTCACTGGACCATATAACTTTAAAAAACTGGATGTATTCATTAGGCCTTAGGGTTCGTAACCTATCTTTGGCTTATATCTAGCAATGAACCTATCTATACACTCTTTAAATTTTGAGGACTATCATGCGCCTACATTTTATTGTTCATGAAGATTTTGAAGCACCTGGTGCATATGAAATTTGGGGTCAAAATAATAACTTCAAAATGACATATTCAAGAGTGTATTTAAATGAAGAATTACCTTCTACGGTTGAAGAAATTGATTTTCTTATTGTGATGGGTGGGCCGCAAAGTCCAGATACGACCATTGAAGCATGTTCTCATTTTAATTCACTCGCTGAACAAACTGTCATTAGGAAAGCCATCCAAGCAAACAAAGTTGTTTTAGGAATATGTTTAGGTTCACAGCTCATCGGTGAAGCTTTAGGTGCCAAGTTTGAACATAGCCCTGAAAGAGAGATTGGTAAGTTTCCTATTATGCTGACAGAGTACGGTTTTAAAAATTCTCTATTCTCACATTTAGGAAAAATGACAGAGGTTGGCCACTGGCACAATGATATGCCCGGGTTAACGAGCGATGCAAAAATTATTGCTTTTAGTGCAGGATGTCCACGACAAATCGTTGAATACTCGAAATTAGTTTACGGTTTGCAGTGTCATATGGAGTTAACACCTAAAGTCATCGAATTACTCATTCAACATTCAGCAACTGAACTCGATCAAGCTCATGATTATAAATTTGTTAACACCCGTGAAGAATTAAGAAAACACGATTACCAAGAAATGAATCAAAATCTATTTATTTTTCTAGATAAATTAAAAGATGAATATTTACAACTCAACTAAATCACAGTAAAGCCCTTTTATCAGGGCTTTCTTTCGTGAAGTGAGTTGAGCTGTCATGCAGTTAGCAATAGAGACCCAAGTAGTAGATGGTCGCTATACAACATCTAATAAAATAATAGCGCCTGTCACACATGAAGCGGCTGATATGCAAAGTTAGCTTTTAGGTTTTAAGACGGCTATATCACACTTTCAACACGCATTTGTTCTGCGCACTGTAGGGCATGTTGCAAATCTTTTTGTAAATCGACCACCGATTCTAATCCAATATTTAAGCGCACCAAATAGCCATCTTTAGGTAGATTGGTATGGGTTCGATAAGCTTGTCCAACAGGTAAAATCAAACTTTCAAACCCACCCCAAGACAAACCAATGTGAAATAATTTCAACGAATCAAAGAATTTTTGCACATAACAAGGTTCAGATTCTTTTAAATAAAAAGCAAATACTCCAGATGAACCATGAAAATCTCTTAACCACAAATCATGATAAGGACTAGTTTCTAAGCCAGGATGAAGCACTTCCTTAATAGCCGGATGTGTTGCTAGAAATCGAGCAATAATTAAAGCACTATCTTGATGCTGCTTTAACCTTACCGCTAAACTTCGCAAGCCCCGTGAAGCCAAATAAATGTCGTCTGGGCTTGTGGTCTCACCAAACAAATGTCCAGTTTTAGCGAGTTGTTCATATGTTTCGGCGTTTGCAGTAGCCACACCCATTAGAATGTCAGAATGACCACCAATGTATTTGGTTACAGACTGAATCGAAATATCAGCGCCATGCTTTAAGGGTTGAAAAAGCAACGGCGTTGCCCAAGAGTTATCGACTAATACTTTTGCGCCGTATTGATGGCTAATTGCAGAAATTGCCGCAACATCACTCAGTTCAAATGTCATTGAACCCGGTGACTCAATAAACACCACACTGGTACGATGATTAATTTTTTCAGTTAATGCTTCAAGGCTGGTAGAGTCAAAATATTCAACACTTACCCCCATTCGAACTAATATATTGTCAGCAAAATTCCGTGTTGGGCCATAGATGTTATCGGCAATCAAGACATGACTATTTGCCTCTACACAAGCCATAAGTGCATGTGTACATGCCGATAACCCAGATGGAAACACCAGACTACCCGCACCACCTTCAAGTGCATTGATTGCACTTTCAAAAGATTTAGCTGTTGCGGCGCCGAAACGGCCATAATGTCGATATACCCCACCATTTCGTTTAAATTCTTCCCACTCACTAAAGCTATTTACAACAATAGTAGAACCACGAAAAACAGGTGTGTTGACTAGACCATCAAAGCGCTCGGGTGTTCGTCCTAAATTAATGACATCTGTACTGAATTGATTCACTTTTATATTCCGAGAAACATATCAACTTAATTACCAATTCATGATAGTTAGGTTTCAATAGATATAAATTTTAATCTTTTCTATTTTTTATCTTAATATTAGATTTTTATTTCCTATTTTTACTTAAAATTAGAATTTAAATCCGATATTTATTTTTTATAGTAAAATATTATCTTATAGCGTCCTTTGCATTGATCTGCTTATTGTTCGAACTTGCTCTTATGAAAGGCACTTCTCACACTATTCTTCATCCATGATTTGCTGGATACGCTTTTGGTAATTATTTAAAAAATCATGCGTCACACGGAAATGTTCCGTTTGCTCATACTGGATTTCACGGATTCCAGTATCAGAAAAGTGATAGATTTTAGCGTTGGGATAAGCCAGTAAAATTGGGGAATGCGTTGCAATGATGAGTTGTGACTGTTTTTTGCATAATTCATGAATAGCCGACAAAGCGACAAATTGCATGGTAGGTGAAAGAGCAGCTTCAGGTTCATCTAATAAATAAAGCCCCTCACCTTGTAATTTATTGGTCAGCAGTTTTAAAAAGCTTTCCCCATGTGAACACGCATGGATATTGCCACCATAACTTTTTACATAGTTCAGTTCATTCATATATGTGCCGACATTGTAATAACTCTCGGCTCTTAAAAAGTAATAGTCTTTAGGCTTTTTAAAGCTTTTAATCATTCTTAAATACTGAAATAAACCTGATGAACTACTCGCTGAATTAAGTCGCACATTTAGAGTGCCGCCTTCTTCGGAAAAGCCAAGTGCCAAAGCGATGGCTTCCATAATCGTCGACTTACCAGAGCCATTTTCACCAACAAAAAAAGTAACGTCTGGATGGAACCTTAATTGTTCAATATCATTAACGGCTGGTATTGCAAAAGGATAAATTGACCAGTCTGCCTGCATATTTGCTTTAATTTGTACCGAACGTAAATAAGGCTTAGCTTCTAGCATTTTTGCAGGTCCTTAATTTTTAATAGTATTCGCAGTTTTTATTAGAAAAAATTTAAAGGCAGTTCTGTCGTATATTTAATTTGCTCCATGGCAAAACTAGAACTCACATCAGCCAAGCCGTTAATTTCAATTAATTTTTTATAAACTTTATCGAATTCAGCAACATCCGATACGGCGACTTTAAGTAAATAATCCGTTTCACCTGCCATTCTATACACTTCAATAACTTCATCTATGCTATAGATATGAGAGTGAAATTTTTGAATCCACTCAATATTGTGTTGAGCAGTTTTAATAAACACCATCACAATCACATTAATGTTGAGTTTTTTACGGTCTAGCAAAGCGACTTTTGCACGAATAATACCTTCTTCTTCCATCTTATGTATTCTGCGCCAACAAGCCGTGTTGCTTAATCCCACCTTTTCAGCAATATCACCTATTGCCAATGTGCAGTCCTTCTGTAGAAGATCTAATATTACACGGTCATATTTATCTAAATTTAACTTCATACCTTCAAGCTTCTCTGCACTATGTATTTGCAATAAATCAAATCAATGAACAATATATTAGATTGTTATTCTAATTTTAATAAAAAAGATATTTACCTATATTTTAAATGATCTTCGTGCATTCGAGACGCATTTATTTCTATTGTCTACCTAACAATCTATTTTTAAAGCTTGAAAGTTTAGATGAGCTTTTATTATTATCTTGTACATATTCGGTACAATAAAAGAGACAAGAAAAATGCCAAATCAATTTGATGCTGTTTCTATAACAAAAAAAGCGAATGTTCATTACGAGGGACACTCTATTAGTCATGTTATTGAACTTGAAGATGGTACAAAAAAGACTTTAGGGGTGATTCTTCCAACAGAAAAAGCGTTAACTTTTAAAACCCACGTTTCGGAACGCATTGAGATTATTTCAGGAAAATGTAGTGTTCAAATTGGCGATGATCCGGATACTAAAGTCTACTCAAGTGGTGAGTCTTTTAATGTTCCAGAAAACAGTAAATTTAAAATTATCACAGATGAAGTGATTGATTACGTCTGCCATTTAGAATGAATCAACATTACAAAGCCATAACTTTCATAGGATGTGGTTTTCCTATGAATATTCCTATCTTTTTTAAAAATTAGACAAGATGAAGTTTGAATTTTAGTACCTAAGCACTTTTACAATTATCTATAAGCTTCCACCACCATCAACATTGAGAACTTGGCCGGTAATAAAGCCCGCATGATCTGACAATAAAAAAGCGACTGCATGTGCAACATCTTGTGGAGTACCTATTCTTCCCAAAGGAATACTTTCTAATATCGCTTTTTCAGCTTCACTTCCAACGGGTCGGGTTTTTCTAAAAAGTTCCGTTTCAATTGGCCCCGGCGCGATACAGTTTACCGTTATTCCAAACTCAGCCAACTCAAGTGCCCAAGTTTTAGTACACCCGACCAATGCACTTTTTGCTGCCGAGTATGCTGTCCGTTGTTTTGCTCCGTAAATTGCCCTGCTGCCAATATTAATAATTCGCCCAAAGCGCTGTTCTTTTAGTTGCGCAACAAAATGCTGAGTCACTTGTATAGCCGCTCTTACATTTAAGTTCCAAACTTCCTCTAAGGCAAGGAAGGAAATCTGGCCCAAAGGTTGGGGCAAACTAATTCCTGAGTTATTTACGATTCCATGTATGACATGAGATTTAGAAATTAATGCTAAGGTTTCTTCAGTTTGTTCTATATTGGATAAATCACAACTAAAAAGCTGTCCGGGAAAGTCTATATAGTCGATATTTCTGGCAATGCCAATGACGTGATGTCCCTGCAAGGACAGTTCGTCGCTAATTGCTTTTCCAATACCTTTCGTAGCGCCTGTAACTAAATAAGTGTTCTTCATAGCGGATCCTTATTAGACATAAAATAGTTTCTGGTTCGTTCTCCCCTGTTAACTACAAAAATAATAAAACACTCACTATGATTTTTTATGACGATAAGCAGATTTATATAAACTCAAGAAAACTATAATCAATATCTCCAAAATGGACATGACTTTATTTTGATTTTCTTATTTGAAATTAAGAAGTGGTTGTATTTGTATACGTTAAAAAGTTGTTATAGTCATTTGACTTGAGTTGGTCTTTCAAGCTCTTAGTTTAAAGGCAAAATTGAGTGGCTAAGTTTAAGTAAATACATTAAAAAGAGTACGAAATAATGAAAAATTCAGTCGATGATAAAAGAAGAATTTTCCGCGATCTCCATAAAGACGGATGCTTTATTTTGCCCAACCCTTGGGATGCAGGCAGTGCAAAAATACTCGAACAACTGGGCTATAAAGCACTGGCAACAACAAGCTCAGGTTATGCATGGGCTTGCGGAAAGGCCGATGGTCAACTCGACCGAGATGAAACCTTGGCACATTTACGTTATATGGTTCAGTCCACCAACCTACCTATAAATGCTGATTTTGAAAGTGGCTTTTCAGATACAACTCAAGGCGTCATTGAAAATGTTCTAATGGCAATTGATACAGGTATAGCGGGTATTTCTATTGAGGATTCGACTGGAAATAGTGAAAAGCCGCTTCGTGATATTCCTGATGCTGTTGAAAGAATACGAGCAGCTCGCTTAGCAATCGACCAAAGTGGAACTAACGTCATGCTTATTGGTCGTGCTGAAAACTTCTTTGTGGGTGTACCCGATTTAGAAGATACCATTAACAGGTTAAAAGCATATTCAGAAGCTGGTGCTGACTGCTTGTATGCACCTGGTATTAAAACTCGTGAACAAATCATCGCTGTGGTGAATGCCGTTTCACCAAAACCTGTAAACGTTTTAATTGGTTGGGATAGTGATTTAACGGCAGCAGAACTTGCAGACTTGGGTGTAAGACGTATTAGCCTTGGTGGTGCATTAGCACGTTCAGCTTGGGATGGTTTTATTAAAACAGCAAGTGCGATTGCCGAGTCAGGCAATTTTCATTCGCTCAATACTTCGGTTTCAAGTGGCGATCTTAATAGTCGATTTAAATAAGATTTGGATAAACCTCTTTATTTAGTACCTTTTAGCTAGGACCTCTGTTATGCCTTTAAACATAACGCTTTCAAGCCATCGTATACGACTGCGCCTATTCACTATTGAAGATTCAAAAGACCTTGTTAACGCTGCTTCAGATGGAGAACTATGGAACCTTCCTTTCACTGTAGTTCCTTCAGCAGAAACAGTAAATGACTATATTCAGCATGCACTAGAAGGTTACCAAGCTGGTACGGTTCTTCCTTTTGTAGTCGAAGATACCGCTACAGGAAAAATTATTGGGTCTACCAGATTTTGGAAAATAGATAGAAAAAATTTAAAGTTAGAAATTGGAAGTACTTGGTACTCAAAATCGTGGCAGCGAACATACGCAAATACCGAGGCGAAATATTTACTGCTTCAATATGCCTTTGAAGAGCTAAATTGCGTTAGAGTTCAGTTCACAACAGATGTACTTAATGAAAAATCCCAGAATGCGATTTTAAGACTCGGTGCCCAGAAAGAAGGTGTGGTTAGAAATGAGCGAATCATGCCTGATGGCAGGAAAAGGAATTCAGTCAGATTCAGTATTATTGATGAAGAGTGGCCGAGCATAAAAGATAATCTTATTAAAAAGTTAAATTGTTATTAATTTTTCCATCGGCTTTATTGCCTGCAAACCATTGCAAATGAGTCTCATTTATATATACTTTACACACTTTTTTGAGTCTAGTCGGCACTCCTGTTTATTCGCTTGAATAGTCGCTCTTTTTTAGCCTTTCACGATTTTTATATCACTTAGGTATACTTATGTTTGCTTTCTCCCCGCGTAAAAATTTAATTACTGTTGAAATTTTAAAACATAGTAGTCCCTTACTTTTATCCCTCATCCCGATGATGTCTTGGGCAGAAGCAACCGCAATTCAACCAGCACAACTAGAAACGATTAAGGTTCAGGCTGAAGCAGACTCAAGTTATATCGCAACACAAACGGCGTCGACCCTCAGAGGCAAACAAAAAAATCTAGAAAGCCCGCAAACCGTAAACGTTGTATCGAAGCAATACATGAAAGATTATTTACCTGCAAACTTGGACAATGCACTGACCCAAGTCAGCGGCATTACGCAGGGTAATACTTTAGGCGGTACACAAGACACCGTAATGAAACGCGGCTTTGGTGATAACCGTGACGGTTCAATTACCGTAAATGGTATGCCTATTGTACAAGGCCGAACCATGAATGCGGCAGTTGAACAAGTCGAAGTTTTAAAAGGCCCATCTTCATTACTCTATGGCATTATGGACCCGGGTGGTGTGGTCAATGTCATTACAAAAAAACCTGAGACTACCCAGAAAACTGAACTTTCCGTTTACGGCTCAAGTTTTGCAGCAGGTAAAAATGGTTTAGGTGCAAGCATAGATACCACGGGCGCAATTGGTGACAGTAACTTTGCTTATCGCTTTATTGCCGATCATTCTGATGCGGACTATTGGCGTAATTTTGGTAATCTCAAACAGACTTTAATTGCTCCGTCTGTAGCATGGGATAATGGCCAAACTAAAGTAAACCTAAGCTATCAATACCGTCAATTTGATGTGCCATTTGACCGCTCTACCGTTTTTGACCCGAAAACCAATAAAGCCTTACCGATCTCTAAATACCAACGTCTAGATGAAGCGTTTAACCAAATGAAAGGCGAAGATCATTTGGCGCAATTGTTGGTAGATCACCAAATTAATGATAACTGGTCGGCTCACTTCGGCTATACCTACAACTATGAAACCTATGATGCCAACCAGTTACGTGTACTTTCATTAGATACTGCTAATCACACCGTGACACGCCGTGCAGATGCGACTTTAAATGCACAGAGCGTAGATAGTAATGCTCAAGCTTACATCAATGGTTCAACCAATCTGTTTGGTTTAAAGCATGATATTCAACTTGGTTCAGACATCGAATATCGTAAGTATTTCCGTCCCGACATGGTTCGTAGTAAAACTACTTCCACAATAGATTATTTAAATCCAAGTTTTGGAACTGTCGAACCATCTCGTGAGATTAGCAAAGATGATAGTGATCAAACCGATAAACTGCATACCTATGGTTTTTATGTGCAAGATGCAATTCACTTAAATGAAAAATGGATTGCTGTACTGGGTGGACGTTACCTGAACTATCAGCAAACTGCTGGGCGTAGCAGACCGTTTAAAGAAAACACCAACACTAACGATGATGCTTGGCTTCCACATGCAGGTTTGGTTTATAAATGGAATGATCAACTTTCATTCTATGGTAGCTATACCGAGTCACTTAAGCCGAATTCTACAATTGCGCCTTTAGGTGATGCTGTCATTAACTCCGATGTTCAACCAGAACAAGCCAAGTCTTATGAAGTTGGTGCAAAATATGAGTTAAATGACCGTATTAAAGCCAATTTTGCCCTCTACGATATTAAAAAACGTAATGTGCTCACCCCAATAACGAATTCCTCAAAAGTAGTCGAACTGCATACGACAGGTGCGGTGCGTTCTAAAGGTGCTGAACTTGACCTAACAGGACGTGTGACCGACCAGCTTGATGCGACCCTCACCTATGCTTATACAGACGCAAAAGTGACTGAAGATGAAAATGGTCTAGAAGGCAATCGTCTAATTAATGTGGCGCGTAATACGGCCTCTTTAGCATTGGCTTATAATTACGGCGAACTTTACAACGGTAATTTACGTTTTGGCGTAAGTGGTAATTATGTGGGCAAACGAGCTGGAGACGCAAAAAATACCTTTGACCTGCCAGACTATACCCTTGCCAATGCCTTTGTAAATTATGACACGACTATTGCCAAACAAGCGGTTACGTTCCAATTTAACTTAAATAATATCTTTGACAAAACCTACTACACAGCTAGCGTCAATAATTTAGCTGTGTCTCAAGGTGACTCTCGCCAAGCGGTATTACGTGCAACCTTTAAATTTTAAAACATGGGATCAGAGCAGTGCCTAAAGTACTGCTCTTTTGAGAACATTATGAAAAAGCTTCTTTCTATCATGATGATGGCCACTGCACTCTGTGTGTGGACATCTTCTATTTATGCTCAAACACGAATTGCTTTGATCTCACAGGTTAAGGGTGCCTCTGCAAATACCGATATTGCCATTCAAAAATACTTACAAAGCAAGGGCTATCAAGTTGAGGTATTAGATCAATCTGTTTCACCAAATAGTTTAAAGAACACAGACTTAGTCATTATCTCTTCTACAGTTGCTTCTAAAAATCTTCAATCTGGTTGGCGTCAACTGCCCCTTCCACTCATGACGTGGGAAAACGATTACCTTGATGACTTGGCTATGACAGGTAAACGCATTAATAGCGATTTTGGCGAAGTCGAGAAAGAACGTTATCTGTGGCTAGTCAATGCACCGCATCCCCTATCTGCACAGCTTCCAGCTGGAACTCATAATGTATATAAAGCTCAAGCGCCTATGAGTTGGGGTAAGCCGGGTTTAGGTGCCACCATTATCGCAACGATTTATGGACAACCGGAAAAAGTAGCAATTTGGGGATATGAGAAAGGTGCAACGATGGATTATGAGTCTTTAGCGCCTGCAAAACGTCTTATGTTCTTTCTTAACAATGATACCTTTACCAATCTATCTGACGATGGCTTAAAACTGTTTGATGCCTCAATTCAATGGCTCACCAATAAATAAAACAATTTGTGCAGCTCTCAAGGTTTCTCATTACACTTTGTAGAGCTGCAATTAATAAACAACATTTACGCGCACCCAATCTTCATACTTTGTAGCCTGAACATTGGTACTCGATGTAATTACCCCATGTATAGGAATATTTTCTTTCATACCTGTTGCTACACCTGAGTGTATGTTACTTCCTGCCCCGCCCCAAATTTGGGTATGACCAACATCTTGATACAGTACATATGCCACAGATGCTGGACTAGTAGCTGACTTAAGTTCAAAGTTATTATCTGATGTGACCGCCACTTGATATGGCGTATTTTGGCTACATTGGACAGATACATCGGTTCTTGCCGCAGCAACTGGCTGAGCGCGTACAACTGAACCAAAATCTAAATTCCCTTGGGTTGAAACTTCACAAGTGTCTACAATGGTTAAGCTAACCTTTAATGAAGTAGATGCATTTCCAGCCTCTGCGCTATTTATTATCAACACTCCCATAAGGGAAAATAAGGCGTATTTAATGACTTTCATTTCTTCTCCTTATCTTTTTTTGTTCTAATTTCTACTCATCTTTATATTGTCATTTTTCTGTTTTACTAAAGAAACAGTTTCAGGGTCATTAAGTTATAAAACTTAATATCGCCTACTGTCAATCGATAATAATCACATGATTTTCATATTATTCTTATAATTTGTGATGAATTAAACGTAATTTATTTAGTTTAAAAAGTAGTTAATATTTTTTATTTCCATTCAATATAAATTAATTTTCTTCGGGTTTTACTTTTCTAAATACTTTAGAAAACCATTGTTTAATCTTAGCCCAATATTCCTTACCTAATAGAGCAATTGCAATTAAAAATAGAACCTCTCCTAGTACCATCAACCCTGTGATCACGGCGGCTTTATAAGGAATATCTAAAAAAGGAAGAATAGGAAACGAAATCCAATACAACGCAACGAATCCTAATAAAACTAAGCCTATTTTCTTTTTGAGGTTCAATTGAGGACGTGTCATAAACAGCTTTTAAACTTAAAAATTTATAAATCTCATTATTCACTTCTTTGTGTATAGAGCATTGAAGAAGTGTGTAAAAAGCATGGAGAAATAAAAATCTTTAAAAACCGAATAATTCTGTCCATTCTCGCAATTGCATAAAAAAAGGCATCAAAATAATATAAGCCCCGATAGAATATAACTTTACATATTGTTTAGCTTATAGATTGAATACTAAGAAAACTGTGAAGTTAAATTTAAAATGAATAATTCTAGCGGCTAAAATCATCCACTTTTAAATCGAGAATCCATTGATATGAAAAAATATTTATTATTACTTTTACTTAGCTTTTATTCGATTCATTCATTTGCTTCGGACAAACTACATGGCAGTGTTTGGAAAACCATTGATGATGCAACCAATCAACCTAGAGCACTAGTCAGATTTAGCGAAGACAAAAATGGGCTTCTCTCTGCGAATATTGAAAAAATCCTTGTTCCAAGCGAAGCCAACAAATGTACGATGTGTGAAGGTACTTATAAAAACAAATCTTTAATTGGTTTAACCATTGTCAAAAATTTAAAAAGTATAGGTAAAAATAAATATGACAAAGGATCTATTCTCGACCCTCAGTCAGACAAGACCTATCGCTTTAGCGTAACTGTATCGCCGGATGGTGAAAAACTTACCGCGCGTGGCTACATTGGTATTTCTGCAATTGGTCGTAACCAAACGTGGTATCGAGTTAAATAATTCATAAAGTAGCTTTTGATTAACTCTCTTTAGCTACTCACCGATCATAATTACGGTCTATATGTGCACTATGTAAATTATGTATGTAGACAGTGTTATGATCGGTACTTAGCCTGAATAATCAGCATGATAATCACAAATAGCGAAGGTATTGCTGCAATCACAAATAAATGGGTAATGACCAAAAATTGAGAGAGATACCCGCCAAATAAAGGCCCAATGACCGAACCCAAGCGCGCAATTCCAATACTCCAGCCTACCCCTGTAGTACGAAGTGAAACTGGATAATAACTGGCAGATAAAGCATTAATGGCAGGTTGTCCACCCACAATGGCAAAACCAGCAATAAAAATAATAATAAACAATAAAACGATATGGCTAACAGCATAGCCAATTAAAGCAACACTTATCACTGCGACTAAAAACACAGGAATTAATACTTTATAAAATCCAGTCTTATCAATTTTAAGGCCCATCACCACACTACCAATCGTACCGCCTAATTGTAGGGTCGAGCCGATCATTAGTGCCTGATTTAATGATAGCCCTGACTCTTTAGCCAAAGTCGGTAGCCAGTTCGACAGGAAATAAAGGCTGATCATATTTAAAATACTAATGATCCAGATGGAATAAGTGAAAAACGCACGCTTATTTTTAAACAACTCAAGCGGAGACTTTTTAACTTGAACTTCAGTGTTATTGATAATTTTTATTTCTGAATTAAACGTTAATGCGGGATAAAACTTCTTTAACCAAAACAAAATTTTAGGAGTGTTTTTGCTATTTTCACTCAAAAAATATAAAGACTCTGGCAGTTTAAAGAATGTAATAAAGAAAATGATTAGAGGAATAATTCCGCCAAAATAAAAAATCGACTGCCATCCTCCCCAAGGAACTAATAAGGCAGATATACCGCCCCCTAACATTGCCCCTACCGTATAGCCACAAGAAATGACCATCATGGTAAAAATACGAGATTTGTATGGAACAATTTCGGAACTATAAGCCATCACGTTTGGCATGATACCGCCTAAAAAAATTCCTGTAACAAAGCGGATTGCGGTCAGTTGTTCAATATTGCCTACATGGGGTGTCAACAGCATCAATACCGAGAACATAAAGGTCGAGATAAGTAGTATCGGACGGCGACCAAACCGATCGGAAAGTGAACTTAATAAAAATGATCCGACAAATAAGCCAAATAAGCTTGCGCTAAACACAACGCCTAGCATGGTTTTTTGAACGCCCCAGTCTTCTATAATCATTGGGGCTGCGTAAGCCATGGATTGGATGTCATAACCATCCATAATCATGAGTAATAAACAGGTGACCAGAATAAATTTTTGATAAGGTCCAACTTTCTGCTGATTGATCAAATCACTCAATGCAACTTCTTTCATGGTATTCCTTTCTCCATGAGGCGCTTTAAATTAATTTCATTTTAATTATGATATACGTAATCTATTTACGATTAGCGTAAAACAAAATAACACACCTCATCGCACGGCGTCTATGGTCTGCTCATCTCACAAAACCCCAAGCAAACCATATATCCCATTATTTAAATAACCCCATTTACCTCAAACAAGTCGACTTAAAAAAGCATTCTACGGCTACATCCCTATGCTCCAGACTGTTCGAGCTTAAAACCTGTAGCAGCAAACCATCTATTAGGTTTACCACCATATTGGCATCAAATTTTGGTTCATTAATTTCTCCGCTAAAAATCAGGTCAAAAATTTCATGGCGCAGCCACTTTCGATATTCAACCGCCATACGGTAAGCTTGCGGATGAAGTAGTTTTATTTCAAAAATAGCTTTAAGTAGAAGGTTGTATAGGCTGTTTAAATTGGTATGTAAAACTATAATTTCTTTGAGTTTATCTTTTGACGTGTAGTAACGGCTTGAGTAGATGATGGCAAGTACCTCTTCTCTGAGCAGGCTTTTTTGAAAGGCGATACACATTTCGATCAGGTGTTCTTTCGAGCCAAAATATTTATAAAACGTGGATTTGGTGATGTTGGCTTCTTTAGCAATCAGGTCTACGCCTGAGGTGTGAAAGCCACGAGTAGTAAGGAGTTGGATTGCGGTCTGAATAACCTGTAATTTCTTGGAAGATAGTTCTAAAGTTGACATAGTTTTACCGATTAAAATAATTTTTTGTTGTATATAAAAGAGATAGAAATGCCGTCACTCTTAAATTGAGTGCTAAATACAGGCATGCGGAAGCCGCACAGTAATGGTGTGCTCGCCTATCTCGGGTTTATTGTTGCTATGATTTTTAGTCGTAACGATTCTTAAGACGTAGAAAACCTAGAGTCGATTAAACCGTTTTATAGACTTTTTAAGCGGTATGGGCAGAGAGAACTTGGCAAAAACCAATAAAGAAGAATTAGTACACATAGAGGGCTCCTCATGTCTAAAGAAGTTCTACCGAATCACTGTCAAACGATTATGGTGGCAGAACGAGAGAAGGTTGACAGACTGGTTAGACGCCAGCACACCCGAAGGTGTCCCTCTCCCGTCCTACCGCTACGGGAGGAGACGAGGAGCTTACACACGAAACTATTCCTCAGAAGGAATAATTCTGATGTGGTCTAAATCAGCCTGTCAAAGCCGGCTGGCAATGTGGCCAGCAGGCAAAGGATAGTGCTCAACCCTATTGCAGTCAAGCACACAAAATGACATTTGTTTTAAAATAGATCATTAAAAAGTAAGGATAAATAATT
>NZ_JBIUCQ010000022.1:0-41431 GCF_044538495.1 Acinetobacter sp. ABJ_C4_1
GCTAAGTACTTATGGTTGGTTTATAGTGGGATTTTTGATAATAAGGTTGAAACAAATTTAACTGAGGTTAATAAAAATAATTTAGTTAAAAGTAATGATGTAATTTTAAATGCTGTTACACCTATAGAGTTAAATGTTGATAATAATCTAAATTATAAAAAAATAATTAATAATATTAATGTTGAAGAAGAGGGAGTTTACTTTATTGATGTAGATAGTTCTAGATATGCAACTGACATAAAATTAGTTGGGAACAATATAAGTTTAGATATCTCAAGAAATCAGCTAGGAAAAGTTCAGTCATTTTATCTAGAAAAAGGTCATTATCAGCTTGTCATTAACAAAAATATTTCTGAAGAAATCAAACAAAAAATAACTATTCATTCGGAAAAAATAATTGATGAGTTACAACTAAGTAAAAATATTTCTGTCGAATTGCCCGAGGTACAGAGCAATAAATACTTTTTAAATGTTGAAAAAAATAAAAAATATACGATTTCTTTTGATCAAGCATTATCTACTGATTTGGATGTCACCGTATGGGATGGCTTGGGTAATGTACTCGCATATGGTAGTAAAAATACAATTAAATTAGACTTTTATACGTCTTACCATGAAAAGGTTTATATTGGATTTACAAACTATGGAATAGGCATTCAAGACTTATCTGTAAATATCATAGATACCGTATCTCCAGTGGTCGCTCCTGTAGTGGCTCAACCTATCCAATTGAATAAGGCAAATAATATTTCTGCTCAACAAGTCGTAGAAAATTTGGCTTTTGAATTTCAAGTAGATCAATCAGATACCTATGCATTTACTTTCACTAAACTACCATTTAATTATGGAAAAATTATTGATCTTGATAAAGGCATTGTTTTTGAAGGTGGTATAAATACTACTGGGTTTATGCAATGGTTAATCAAAGGAAATTATCGTATTGAATTTTATGGAATTAAACAACCAGAAAACTTTACTTTTAGTGTTATAAATCAAACATCAAATTTAGTGGAGAACACTGTAAATACAGTTGATTTCGCTAATCAACCTACCTTTATATATAATTTTAGCACTCAACAAGAAAAAAATTATTATATTAAAGCTCAGAATGCCACAAGTTGGGATGGTTTAAATTATCGACTTTATAATCTAAAAGGTCAACTAATACAAAATGGTATTTTAAATAGTAATATTGTTGATTTAGTGTTAAATGAGTATTTTACTAATTATAAATTAATTATTTACACTGTTAGTAGTAGCGCTATCATTAATAATTTCCAGTTCTCTTTAGTAGGACAAGCTACTTCAGCGATACCAGTTGTTTTAGAGTTGGATTCAGTAGTTGAATTTTATAAGCAAAATCAAACTAGAAGTGTACAGTTTAATGTTGAGTCAATTGGTTTGGTTGAGTTTTTACCAAATGAAACTGAATATACTTATCAATTACTTGATGAAAATGGAAAAGATATTGCCCAACAACTTTATTGGTATGGAAATAAAAAAGCATATTTTTTAAATTCTGGTCAATATACGTTAAAAATAACAAATACACAGCTTATTACTGATCAGCTTCGGAAGCTTAATTTTAAAATATCTAAAGTTAAACCTGTACAAGATATTAGCGAAAGTATAGATGCTACCGTAAACTATACCAATAGTATCCCAGATAAAATTTTAAAATTAAATTTAGTGAAAGGCCAAGAATACGATTTAAATACAATTTTTGGTTATTCGTATTCTAGTAGTAGTGAAAGCTATTTTTATAGCTCAAGACTAAAATACTATTTATTTAATAAAGGTGGAAGTTTAGTTTATACATTGGATGGAAATAAGGGGGCGAATTTAAAAGTTGATATAAGTGGAGATTACTATTTAGTAACTTCAGGCCAAGAATATTCATATGCTAATAATTGGCAGTTAAGAGGTTACAATAATAAAGTTCAATTCTCATTGAAAAATAAACAAGCAATAAATAATTATAGTGTTGGTGATTTTGTTAGTGATTCAGTTAATTATGTAGATAATAACCAAAAAACATACCGATTTACTATTACAGAGAAAACTCAAATAAATTTGGCGACCTTGGGTAATGGTATAGATTTTATTTTTAAACCAACTTACTCAACTAATATATTGTGGAGTTTAAGTGCAGGTAATACTTATGGAAATAAAATACTTACTTTGGATGCAGGTAGCTATGATTTAGTTGTTCTTAATAGTTTTAACTATTCAAATACAGCACGCCAATTTAACTTCACTATTACTGATTTAAAACAGGCAATTGAACTACCTTTAGATCAACTTGTGACTAAAACTGTAAATCAAAGTGCTGAAACAACGGTTTGGAAAATTACTGGTCAAGCTGGTCAAAATTGGGTTATCGATCCACGTAATAGTAATAATCTAGCTCAATATGCAGCTTGGTATTTATATGATGATTTAGGTAATAATATTACTTTCAGTAACCAGTATTATAACTATGATTATGCTGTGAAAGTTAACCTAAAAAAAGATGGTATTTATTATTTATCACTTCATGGATCTAATGAGTCACAGCGTCAACAAGCCAGATCTACAACAATTCGAATTAGTACACCACAAACAATTACTCAAGAGATCCAGCTTAACCAGTCTATAGCAGGTACTTTATCTGAAGCAGGTGAAGTACATCGTTATAAATTACATTTGGAACAAACTCAAACAATAATTTTAGACTCTATTTCGGGTAACGTCGGTTATGCATATCTAAAAGATGTAACTGGTCAACAAAGAGGAATTAGCTTAACTTCAAATCAATATCAGGTAATTTCTTTACCGGCTGGGGATCATGTATTTGAGTTTTATTCAGATCGAACAGCATTAGGTAGTTATCAACTTAAGTTATTGTCATTGCAAGATAATTCACAAATTTTAAATAGTAGTGAAGCCGTATCTGCAAAGTTGGCAGTAAATCAAAAATTAGCAATTTATGTATTAGATTTTGAAGTTGGTAAAAAATATAATATTGATTTTTATAATTCAAGTAATTTGTATTATTCTATTTTTGATGGGTCGGGAAGTATTTTAGTTAATAATAGTTATTCTGATAATACTGCGCCTTCATTTATTGCTAATGCTGAAAAGTTATATTTATTAGTAAAAAGAACAGATAATTCCGTAGTAGAAAAAAATATTACTGCTCAGATTTATCCTGTAGAGAATACAACTACTTCTATAGTTTTTGATCAACTTACGTTAGGTACATTGTATACATCAGATAGCACTCATTCTTATCAGTTTGATTTAGAAAAAGATGGTTGGTTTAGCTTAAAAGATTTAAGACTTGGTCAGTCTTCAATGTATCTAAAGTTATTTGGACCAAATAATAATCTACTTTCACAGTACAATAATTTAACGACAAGCCAAGTCGCAAAGATTTATTTGAAAGCTGGGCAGTACCGTTTAGAAATTAGCTCAAATAACGATAATGATAGCGCTTATCAATTTTATGCCAATTATATTTTTGATGATAATTCTGGAAGCTTAAGTTCTAATATTTCTGAAGCAAGAGAGTTATTTATTGATGGTAAAAAGACACTTCTTGTTGATCAACCCGTTTCAACGGAGCGTTATTATCGTGTTATGCTTAATCAGGATGATCAATTCTTTGTAAGACTTGAAAATAGTGAAATAGCACTTTTAGGAAAAAATGGTGAACAATTAAATGTAGTAAATCAGGAAGGTAGTTTTTCTATAACCTCTACTGATATTTATTATGTAAAAATTACCAGCCAACAAGAATTAGTTCAAAGAGAGCTATATTTTGAACGCAAAAATAGTAAACTAACGACGGTTTCAGATGCAGGTGAAACTCTAAGAACAGCTCAAGAAATATTTGTACCTCAAGGTGCGTTGTATACAATAGAAACATATATAGGTGATGGTGCCAATACAAATAAAGATGTGGATATGTATCAAGTCATGCTTATAGCTGGCGATACTTTGGCAATTAACGCTTATACTAACTATAGTTTTCTTACGCGTATTTTTAATGCAAATGGTCAACAAGTATATAGTACCCAATATGGAGATGCGTATAATAATTATCGTTATATTGTTCCAACTACGGGTGTTTACTATATTGGTCTAAGTGCATCTTCAAATAATAATTATAACGCAAAGGATAATTCTAATCTTATTGCAGGTACAGTTGGGAAAAACTCTATCCAGATTGCACGTCGTTTGGGAGCTTTAAATCCTATTGTAAACTTTGTATTACCTCAGGTTTTTACTAAAGATATAGTTTATGAAAATACATGGAATGGCACAGTTTTAAATGGTATTAATGATCAGGACCTATTTTATTTTGAAGTTAAAGAAGATGGTTTGTATTACTTGGATCGAATTAACTCATCTTATCAAAATTTCTATAATGGTACATTTAAAACTATTAGCTTAAAAGATGGTAGTCAGGTTTTATCTGGTTCTAATGGTTTAGTATTTTTAAAAGCAGGTGGTTATGTTGTAAGAGGTAATTTAACTAGCTATTCATCAAGTACAGTGAGTCTAAAATGGATTAATATTTCAGAAAATAAGACTCTTATTGATATTGGACAGTCGGTTACAACTTCTAATAGTTTAACGCGTCAGGCTAATAATATTTATGAATTTAATGTAGAGAAATCAGGTTATATTCAGTTTAATAGTCTTTTGTATTCTGGAAATATCCTAAATTATAAAATATATAATCATTTTGGACAATTAGTTACATCTATTAATAATTCGGCTAATGTTGATTCTAATGCTATTTATCTAAGTGGTGCTGGTTATTATTATATAGTTTTTGATTCTAATGGAAGTTATTATGATGAAGTTGATGGATTTAACTATGCGGGGCAGGTAACTTTTCAAATAGATTGGTTAGGCGACAAGAATTCTACTAATATTCATACTTTTAATATAAATGAAGTAACAAGTGGAATTTTAACTGCTAGTAATCAAAGCCATTTATATAGTTTAAAACTTGATAAAAGTACTACACTTTATTTTGATCAGTTAAATTATATTAATAATAGTGGTGTTACTCTACAAATTATTAATCAAGCTGGTACTACAATTGGAAACTATAGTTTAAATTCTTATTATAATCCAATTATATTGGGTGCTGGTAATTATCAACTTAGAATTTTTACACAAGAATTTAGCACTAAAAATTACGGATTTAAATTACTTGACCTTACTCAAACAAAAAAAATTGAGAGTGGAAAAGTCATAGAAAATCGTTTAACTCCTCTAGGTGAGAAACAGGTGTATCAAATAGAGGCTAATACAGGTGATCGAATTTTCATTGATTTTGAAGATGTAATTGCACCATCTTATGGATACTACAATGGGCAATGGAGATATAATTACTCTACTAATTTAATAGTTATTGATCCTTATGGGCGGTCTCAGGTAATTTCTCGATCAGATTTGAATAATTTAGGATCAGAATTTGTTGCTACTGTTTCTGGAAAATATACGATTTTATTAGATGAATCGGATGCTCGTGATATCGAATTACCTTACCGTATGACAGTTTATGTTCATGCGCCGTCTCAACCGCTTATTATTGACCTTAACAACACTGAAAGAAAAGCGGATTTGAATGTAACCAATATCGTAATAGAACCTTATCAAGAACAAAATATTCAATCTGGTAGTTTATTGGAAATACAGTGGACGCTCAGCAATTTAGGTCAGCAAGCGTCTTTCGGAGATTTTACTGATCGAGTTCTGATTAAGCGTAAATCAACAGGTGAAATTTTAGCGCAGAGCCTTATACCTTATATAGAGCAAGAATCAGGGGCTTTATTACCTCAGCAAAGTGTATTAAGAAAATCTTATATTCGTATACCTGAAGGTAAATTAGGTGCTGGGGAATTTGAAGTAATTATTGACAGTGATTATTTTAATTCGCAAAAAGAGACTGTCCAGACAAAACAAAATAATCATCTTAGTTCTATTTTTAATAGTACGTTACGTGATTATCCAAACCTCGTTGTTGATCAGCTTGCATTAACGCCAAATGCAAATTGGCAGGCAGGAGATTTAGTAACCCTAAACTGGATCACGAAAAATATAGGACAAAGTACTGCTAAAGGTTCTTGGGTTGAGCATGTAGAAGTGACTAACTTAACTACAGGTGCGGTTATTACTCGTCAAGATATTACTTACAACTCTCAGAATCTTGAAAATGGGGAATTTGCTTCTCGACAAATAGCATTTAATTGGCCATCAGAAAATAATTCAATTGGAAGATTTGTCGTTACTGTTAAAGTTGATGCGCTGAATACGATTGCTGAATACGATGGAACTGGTTCTTTAGAGTTTGATAATAAAGCTCAGCTAGAGGTAGTTGCTGGTCCTGATTTGATTGTTAAAAATTTAAAAATTGAACAACAACAATTGCAAGCAGGTGATCAGGTTACATTAAATTGGCAAGATGTTAACCAAGGTAGTGTTGTAACGCCAAAAAACTACCAAGATCGTATTATTGTTAGAGAGAAAAATACTGATGGTTCAGCTGGAAAAATTGTCCTTAATTTTGCAGTTGCCTTTACTGGCAAAGAAGCAGAGCCATTGTTAGCAGGTGAAACAAGAAATCGCCATTTCAGTTTTAATTTACCAGAAGGAATTTCTGGGGTTGGTCAATTTATTTTAGAGGTTATTGCTGATAGCAATATTGTAGGTCAAGGTGCTATTTATGAAGTCAATAATCAAGCTGATGCAGAAGCCAATAATAGTCTAAGTACACAATTTTCTTCTACAGCACAAACTTATGCAGATTTGAAAGTCTCAAATATTGTGGTACCCACAGAAGTTGCTTCTGGGGCATTTACACAAATTCAATGGAATGTCACGAATCAGGGGAATAGAGCTGCCTCAGGTCAATGGGTTGATCGAGTAATTTTGAGTCGTGATGCAATTATAGGTAATGCAGATGATATTGTACTTGCTAACTTTAATAGAGTTAAGGAATTAGCTATAGGTGAAACTTATCAGCAGAATATATCTGTAAAAATTCCTTCTCGCTTAGAAGGTCAATATTCTATTGCTATCATTAGTGATATTAATCAAAGTATTAAAGAGCCTGATACGAGAGCTAATAATCAGTTAATCTCAAATACGATAAATGTTATTAAGACATTTACTGATCTTATTCCTGAAATTTTAATATCTCCTAATAATTTAAGTATCAATGAGTCTGGAAGAGTAACTTGGAAAGTAACCAATAAAGGAAACTTACCTACGGATACTAATCGTTGGGTAGATACAATTTATATTTCGTCTAAGCCGATATTAGATTCTACGGCTGTCGCTTTAGGGTCAGTCACTCACTTAGGATATTTGGGATTAAATGAGTCATATGAAGCATATTTAGATATTCAGTCTTCATTAGCAGCTGGAAATTACTATCTATTTGTGAAAACAGATAGTTTTGGTTCAACTTATGAACCTGAGCATACAGAAAATAATATTGCGAAAACTGCAATTACTCTAGAAGCGGAAAAACTTCCAGATATTCAAGTATCTGATATTTCAGTCGAGACACAATGGCAGTCTGGAAATCAGGTTCAATTGATTTATACATTGACTAACGTGGGTACAGCTGACTTTACAGGTTTTGTATATGATCATCTCCGTTTAGTAAATATCACAAACCCTACCCAAACTTATGTATTAGCAACACCTTCTTTTAATCGCAGCATTCAAAAAGGAGGAAGTATTAAACAGCAAATAACGATAAATGTACCTGCGCTTAGTTTAGGAACTTGGTGTTTAGAAGTTATTTCTGATGCTAATAATTATGTTCGTGAGCTAGATTTAGTAAGCCATCAAGGTACACAAAACATTGAAATTGTGAGCCCAGATCTTGTTGTTGGTAATGTAAAAACAACAGGGCTTTTACAAGGTGGACAAAATATTGATATTTCATGGACAACGTATAATCAGGGAACTACAAAAGCTGCTCAGGTTAAAGATATCGTTTATTTATCACTTGATGATGTGATTGATTATAAAGATATTAAAATTGGCGAAGTAGTTCACTCAGCAATAGAGAGTCAGCAATCTATTTCATCTATTTTAAATTATAAAATTCCTGAAAGTTTATCTGGACGTTGGCGTTTACTTATTGTTACTGATGCTGACAATAAAAACTTTGAATACAATGCTGAACAAAATAATCAGTATCAACAAAGTCTAGAGATTGCTAAAGCAGAATATGCAGACTTGATCGTAAGCAATATTAAGGCTCCAACCCAAGTTATTGGTGATCCTGCTTCTTTAAGTGTTGAGTGGACCGTGTCTAACATTGGAACAGGCACTGGATTAAACACGACATGGACAGATACCGTTATTTATTCTACTGACGATATTATCGGTAACTCAGATGATATTGTTTTAGGCAAAGTTGTACATGATGGAGCTTTGGAAAAAAACAATAGTTATACCTCGTCTATTCAGTATCGTTTTGGTCCTAATTTTACTAGACATGGTCACGTTTTTGTTCAAACAGATAGCTTAAAGCAAGTTTGGGAAAATGATCTCGAATCGAATAATACAGTGGAATTCGATCATCTTGTTGATGTAATGCCAAAAGCTTATGCTGATTTACAATTAACTTCGTTATCAATTGATAATGCAGAAAATTTGATGAGTGGATCATCAACAACTGTTCGATGGGCAGTAAGTAATAACGGTATTGGTATTACAGACAAAGATTTATGGTTAGACCGTGTATGGCTAAGCAGTCAGGCAGATGGGAAAGGGCAATCATGGGATCTTGGATCAGTTCAACATTTAGGTTACTTGGCAGCTAATCAGAGTTATGAACACTCACTTACAGTTACACTACCAGATGGTTTGTCAGGAAATTATTATTTAAACGTCGGTACGAATGTTAGTTCTAGTGTATTTGAGTTTATTCATAATGATAATAACCAAAAAACTGGTTTAGTTATTCCAGTACAACTTGCTGAATATCCTGACCTTGTTGTAACAAGTATTACTTTACCTGATACGGCAACTGAAAGTTCAGAAGTTGAGTTTACATGGACTGTTAATAACCAAGGTCCAAAGAATGCAAAGGGTAGTTGGACGGATAGTCTTCGCCTGATTTCTCTCGATGGCAGTAAACCAGCAATTTCTTTAGGTAGTTATACTTATACTCAAGGTTTAGAGTCAGGTAAGACTTATAGCCGCACTGAAAAAGTTCGCCTGCCTTCTCGTATGGAGGGAGCGTGGCGTTTAGAAGTTGTCACTAATGCTGAACTAGGTAAAAATTCAGCGAGTCAAATTTATGAGTATGCTACCGCACGTCAAAATAATAGCTTGGTTTCAGATGATATTTTAAGTATAAACCTAAATCCAAAACCAGATTTACGAGTTACAGCAATTGAAGCACCAGATAAAGTTATTGCTGGTGGTAAAGCAAGTGTAAAATTTACAGTAAGTAATATGGGTCCTTTAGTGACGAATACTCAATGGAGTGACTCAGTATACTTATCGCTTGATGGAACTCTCAGTTCAGATGATATTTTAGTAGGCCGTTATAGCAGTGGAGCAGCTTTAGCGCCTACTCAGAGTTATACAACTATTACTGATGAATTTACTGTACCTTTACGTTATAGAGGTGATGTTTACATTATTGCGGTAGCAGACTCTGGTAATGTTTTAGATGAATATCCAAATGAAAACAATAATATTCGAGTAGAAAAACTTTATATTGAACCTATACCTTTTGCTGATTTGGTGACAAGTGATGTAGTTGCACCAGATCAAGCAAGTCACGGTAGTAAAATTACAGTTGACTACAAGGTAACAAATAAGGGATCGGCAAAAACTCAAGGCGATCAGAGCAATATTAATAGTTGGGTAGATAGTGTTTGGTTAACTGTAGATAAACGTCAACCTAATCCATCAAAAGGTGACATTAAGTTAGGTGATATTCGCCATACTGGTCATCTTGAGGTCGGTGAAGATTATCTAGGGCAAGTCACAGTAACTATACCTGAGGGAATATATTCAGGTAAGTACTATATTACTGTCTGGAGCGATACTTACGATGCAATTTTAGAAGATACGCTTGCGACGAATATCAATCCTGATGATCCGAATCAGGTTGATAACAATAATTTTAAAGCCAGAGCTATTGATATTTTAGGTTTTGCACCTCCAGATCTCTCTGTAATTGATATTCAGGCACCTCGAGAGGCAGTTGCTGGAGGAAGCTATCAATTTAGTTATACGGTTAAGAATCTTGCAGATGAGTTTGACGGTTCTTGGACTGATGAAGTTTGGTTAGCTGACCAAGCTGATTTATCTAAAGCTACAATAAAATGGAAGTTAGGTGAGTTTTCTCAAAAGAGAAAATTAGGTTATAACGAAACTTACACTGTTGAGCAGACGGTTCCATTATTAGCGCCATCGGTGACAGGTCTTCACTTGGTTGTACAAACTAATGTAACTGATTTAAAAGACTCTAATGGCAAATCAAAAATAGAAAAAAACAAACAGAATAATACATTTGCTGTTACTTCACAGGTGACAGCATCTGCTTCAGATTTGGCTATTACTCAGGTTGTAGTCGATCAACAGGTATTTTCAGGTGAAGCTATTAATGTTACTTGGACTGTAGAAAATAAGGGTGCAGATGTTTGGGCTGGTACAAGATCATGGAATGATTATATTGTTATCAGTGCTTATCCAGAATATATCCCACAGTATTCAACTCTAATAGGTGCTGTGCAGCATTCTAATACACAAGGTCTAAAAACAGGCAAGAGTTATACTGCAACTGGCCAATTTAAGGTACCGGTCGGTTACGATGGGCAATATTATATTTTTGTATTAAGTGACGCTAAATTAGATTTAGATCAACCCTATTTTAACAGAGATGTTTTAGAAGGTACTTATAACGAAATTGCTTCAGGGCTTTATCAAGAAACCGTATTTGAGAAGAATATTACACAGAACAATGTGTCTGGAGCTTCATTAAATATTGTTTATCGCGAACCCGATCTGGTTATTAAAGATATTCAGATTTCTAATCCGAATCCAAATGCTGGTGATACTGTTACAGTTAGCTGGACAGTTAAAAATGAAGGGAGTCGTGATACACGTGTATCCTCTTGGTTTGATGGTATCTATCTATCAAATGATAAAACTATTGATAAGTCAGATTATCCAGTAGTTGATCGTGGTAATGAATCCGAAGTTAGCCTGAAAGTTAAGCAAACACTTATTCGAAATGCAGAAGGCAAAGTAGATGTTCTAAAAATTGGTGAGAGTTATACTCAAGCGGCTACCTTTACCATACCATCGGCAATCGGTGGGGATTTTAATATTATTGTTAAAGCAGATACTAACTATGTTTTTGGATATTCTGCATCTTCAAGTATTCGAAAATCACTACATACACTTGATAAGTTATCTAAGTATGATCAAGGAGCTGTTTTAGAGTTTAAAGACGAAGCGAATAATGAAAAATCAATTGCTTTAACAATTAATTATGTTAGTCCACCTGATTTACAAGTTGTAGACGTTACTAGCCCAACGAGTGTCATTTCGGGGCAAAAGGTTGATATTACGTATAAAGTCAAAAATCTTGGAGGACGAACGCCTTCAGATCAAGGTGCTTGGACTGATCTCATTTATTTATCTACTGACCGAGTATTAGATTTAAGTAAAGATAAACTTTTAGGTTTCGTGGATCATAGTGGTGGATTGGCTGAAAATGCTGAATATTCAGCTTCTATTCAAGCAAAAATTCCTACAGAACTAAAAGGGACATACTATGTATTTGTGGTAACAGACCCCGCTTATTATCGAGGTGGAGCAACAGGTAAAGTTTTAGAGTTTGAAAATGATTTAAATAATACGCTTACGTCTGAACAGCCATTATTAATCATTCAACCTGATCCAGTCGATTTACAGGTCACTGATGTTTTATTGCCTAAGCAAGTAAAAACAGGTGAAAAAGTTCGTATTGAATACACTGTAAAAAATGTAGCTGATTACCAAGCTCATGGTCAGTGGTCAGATGCGGTATATCTGTCTAGAAATAATAGCTGGGATAACCAGGATATTTTGTTGGGAAGATTTACACGTCAAGGTGGTTTAGATGCTCATCAACAATATACTGGCTTTGTTGATGCACTTTTACCAATGATTCAGGATGGGCAATGGTACATTGTTGTTCGCCCAGATATTTATAACGAAGTATATGAAGGCGATATTGTTTATACCGAAACAGGTTTAAATATTGCCCCTGCTGAAGCGAATAATGAAACCGTTTCAGCCACTACTTTTAGCGTAACAGTTCCTAACTTACTGTTGAATACTAGCACTGACTTGGTATTAAGTAGTGGTGATCAGTATCTTTACAAACTTCAGGTTGGACAGGGTGAAACACTTCGTGTTCGTCTAGACTCTAGTGCATTGAAAGGTTCTACGGAGCTGTATATCCGTTACGAAGCCGTACCGAGTGCAGGACAATATGATTATGCTTATACCGTACCTAATTCTCCTGATCAGGAGTTGATGGTTCCAACTACACAGGCGGGTACTTATTATATTCTTGTAAAAGCGAGCAACTCTCCTAAAGATACTGTTGCAACAATCCTTGCGGAAACTTTGCCATTATCTATCACTAAAGTGACGCCAGATCAGGGTGGTACAGGTACAGATACAGATGACTATCGTTGGGTAACCATGGATATTTATGGTGCTCAATTTGCTGCTGGCGCCTTAGTCAAGCTCAGCCGTCCTGGTGTTTATGAAGTCGAACCAGAGCGTTGGCAAGTTTTAGATGCTACACATATCCGTGCAATATTTGATTTACGCCAAATACCACATGGCTTATATGACATTATAGTGACTAATCCAAATGGTGACCGAGTTGTTGAGCCATATCACTACTTAGTTGAACGTGCGATTGAACCAGATGTCACTATTGGTTTAGGTGGGTTAAGCCAAATCGCCCCAGGTGAAACAGGTATTTACAGTGTTTCTCTTCAAAGTTTAACCAATGTTGATACACCCTATGTCCGTCTAGATATTGCTGCTGTGGAGATGGGTTATAACGAATCACTGATTGAAGGATTAAATTTACCTTTCTTAATTTTTGGTTCAAATGTAGGGGGGCAGCCGTCAGGTATAGTCGTTGGCGATCAGGCAAATACACAGCAATACGGTGTTACTCCAACTGATAAAAGTAAAATTAATCAAATTCCTTGGGCAAGCCTAGATGGAACATTAAATACTGCTGGAATTAACTTAGCACCTGGCTATGCTTTTGATGTTAATGCTGCTGGCTATACTGGATTTACCTTTAATATTAAAACTTATCCAGGTTTGGCAGAATGGCTAAAAATGGATTTTGAAGGGTTACGTGAGCAACTCTATATCATACATCCAGAGTGGAGATCACAAGGTCTATTAGATGGAGGAGTTTTAGATCTAAATAAAATTCGACGCGGGCTTGCAGAACGTTTCTTAGATACAGAAAACCGTCTGACTGAGACAGAAATGCTCGCATTAGACTTTCGTTTTAATATTGCTGCAGCGGCAACACCGATTACCCGCAATGAATTTATTCAAGATCAAATCAAACATGCATTAAAAATGCGTAATGCGATTTTACAAGATAAGTCTGCTAGTACAAATTTGAAAGCATTAGCAGCAGATGAAACTCAATGGGCACAGGGTTGGTTAGCTGCTTTAGAAGATGCAGGCTTATTACGACCTGAAAATCAGGCGCCTGCTATTAAAGAAAGTATTCAAGTCCTTAGTCTTACTGCAAATTTAGCAACTGGCATTTTATTATCGAAAGCTGGTGAAAGTTACCAAACGAAAGCAAGCGTATTATCTTTCTTTGAGCAAATGCAAAAATGGTATGGTGATACTTCTAAATGGGCTGGTGATCCAAATGCGTTAAAGGCTCAGATTGATTATTATGAACTGCGCCAAGATGATTTAGGTAATTCAGCCACGAGTCCTGTTCCAAAAAATATTACTCAAGAAGATCTTATCTTAAATAATGAGAGCAATACGCATTTTATCAACTTTAATATTTTCGCTGGAGACAAGGCTCAATCAGAGTACTTACGTCATTTAGGATTATTGGATGAGAAGTTTCGTCCAATAGGTGCACAGGCGCTTGCTTTGAGTCAATATCTTCAGCAAATGGCTGCTGTAAATACTGATGTGGTACATGTACAAGGCCCATCAGTAATGCCACATACTGATGGTAAGAGCTATGTCCCAGGTGAGACAGCATTACCATTTAAACTGAATTTCCAAAATACAACCGAGCAGTCACTTCATGAAATCCGTTTAGTTACAGCGATTGATGAGCAGCTAGATCCATCTAGCCTACGTTTAACGGATATGAAAATTGGTGATATTAATATTCATGTGCCAGAAAATCGTAATAGTTTTAGTAGCGACTTTGATTTTACAGGTAGCTTGGGCTTTATTTTACGAGTCAGTGCAGGTGTTGATACTGCAAGCCATATCGTTACATGGTTGATTCAAGCGATTGATCCAAATACAGGTGAAGTCTCAACGCAAAATTTACATCGTTTATTAAAATTGAGTGAAAATAACAAAGGTTTTGTTGGTTATACCATTCAAGCAGCGGAGACGGCAAAATCTAATGAAGAAATTATCACGCAAGCTCGTATATACCTAAATAATACACCACCTGTTGATAGTCAAAGTTCAACGTATATTCTAGATAATCAACATCCTGTTACTACAGTACAGGTTATATCTGAGCAAAGCACAGTTGAAAATCAAGTGCATTACAAAGTCAAATGGTCTGCACAAGATGATGTAAGCGGCATTAAACATGTGACATTGTATGTTGCAGAAAATGGCAGAGACTTTAAGATTTGGCAGAAGCAGCTGACACAAGCCAATGGTGAGCTGCTATTTGTAGGACAAACAGATACCCAATACGAATTTTTAGCAGTTGCTACAGATGTGGCGGGTAATCAGGAAATTGCTAAAGTATCTAATGCAGTAATTCCAGATGATGGTTCACGTCAACAACTACTAACTCAAATTGGTAGTAATGAGGCATTGCAACAAACTGCTCAAATCCCTCAAGCAACGCAAGATCGTAGTTATTTAAATAACACTATTTTTGCAGAGGCTCAAAAAGGTCTAGTGGGTCAAACTGATAAAAATCAAAACACCGATTTAAATATAGTTTTATCTCCATTTACTTTAAATGCATTTGCTAGTGGTTTTAATGCTAGCCAAGGTGAAGTAGGCGCACTCGCCATGGTTGAGTTGCCTGACTATCGTATTTTAGTCAGTGCTGGGCAATATCGTAATCAGCTGTTTATTTATGGGGAGCATGGAGGAACCCAACAAAAACCTCTCTATACTTTTGAACAGCCAATTATGGATATGGCCTTAGACTCTAAGGGTCAACTATGGGTATTAACTGGTCAAGAGTTGTGGTTATTGGATTATTCAACCGGTCAGATTATTGAGCGTATTAAAGGTCCTGCTAATGAACCTTTAACACATGCTTTGACAATTGAACCTGAAACTGATCGTATTTATGTTTCGTCTGGAAATGGTATTGAGATTTTTGACTCTAATGCACCAAAAGGACAGCAATGGACACACTTCTCTAATGCATTAGTCTCAGATCTAAGTTTCGCACCAGATGGGCGTTTATGGGCTGTACGTTGGACGAGTGCTAATGTTCTTTCTCATTTAGGTAAAACCGATATTATTAGTTTGCCACTAACTGGGAAAACGAAAGGCCGTGCTGAAGTTGAATATACGTTAAATGGCTTAATTGATAGCTTAGTCTTTGGTCAAAAAGGTACTGCATTTGAAGGTTTGCTATTTGCTTCTGCAAATAATAGCCAACAATTAAGCAATAGTAGTAAGTCATTGCCAAAACTGGATAATGCCGCTGTTTGGATGATTAGCTTGGCAAAACGTCAAGCGATTCAATTGGCACAAGGCGGTTCTCGTGGCGAATCAATCCTGATTACTCATGACCAGCGTATTTTAGTTGCTCAAACCAATCGCATTGATGAAATTGCCTTACTTAAAGCACCAACCATTACTGCAAGTTCAATTCAGGATGGGGCGTATATTCCATTACCACTCGCTAATGCAACTATTACTTTTGATCAAGCAATGTGGTTAGGAAATAATGGAAATGATAGTACGGATATTGCGAGTGTTTTAAATCCAACAAATTACCGATTTGTTGGGATGGGTAAAAATGTTAATCAAGTCTTGTCTCCTGAGTCTGTGCGATGGGATAACGCAACCAATAGTGTCATTTTAACTTTGCCAAATATTGCAGCTGGACAATGGCGTCTTGAAGTGTCATCCAATGTGCAAAGTGCAAAACAAACTCGCCTAGAGGGAGTGTACACCGCAGCTTTCACTACCGTGACCGATTACAGTGCTTTCGTTAGCATTGAGTTTGATAAAACTCGTGCAGACCGCTTAAATGGTACAGTGAGTTATGATGTAAAAATCACCAATATCGGTCAGGATAATATTCAAGGTCCATTGTTGTTATTACTCGATCCAGGGCATTATTTTAATGGCGGGATTGTCTCAGCAACCCAAGGGCAAGGCATCCAAAATGAATTGTGGTTACTCGACGTCAGCAGCTATTTACAGGCTCACGGTGGATCTCTAAAAGTTGGAGAGAAACTCACAGGCATTACTGTATCTGTAGTTAAAGCTGAAGATTTAGCATTATCTAATGATGCAGCTCGCTTATTAAAATTTGATCTTACACACCAAGTTTATGCACTTCCTTATGACAATCAGCCACCTGTAATTAGTTATGATGAAACTAAACTCAAGGCCAAAGTAAATGAGAGCTGGAATTTAGATTTAACAGCCACTGATCAGGATGGTAAACAGTTCTACTGGAGTATTGTAGAAGCACCGAAAGGTGTCAGTTTCGATGCTGTGACTACAGGGCAAGCTTCTGATCAAGGCTATCAATCACATGCGCAGTTGCATTGGACACCAACGGCTCAAGATCGCATAGATAGCGAAATTCTAGTCAAAGTCGTTGATAGTCGTGGCGGTTTTGCACTTAAGCGACTTAAAATTCAAGTTGATGGTGCGAATCATGTGCCAGTTATTACTACCATACGAGATATTGACTTAACTGAAGGACAAAGTCTCAGTCAACAGCTATTGGCTGCAGATGAAGATGGTGATCGTATCAGTATGGTGGTACGTAATTTACCTGCTGGAGCTGAGTTTGATGTGACTACAGGTATGTTGACTTGGACACCTGCTTATGATCAGGCCGGTAAATATGAAAATATCGAGTTAGTTGTATCTGATGGAAAACACGAAAGCCGTTATCAGTTTAATATTACGGTAAAACAAGGATATGAAAAACCTGTGTTATTGCCAGTGGCAGCACAGCAATTGCGTGAAGGTGAGCGTTTTAGTTTGCAGTTAGCAGGAAGCTTACCACATGGACTAATGCAGTATGCTGGTCAGGATATTAAACTGAACTATAGCGCTGAGTGGTTACCGAATGGTGTGATCTTAAATAAAGATACAGGTTGGTTGGAATGGACTCCAGGTTATGCGCAAGCGGGTAGTTATGATATCCCAATTCGCTTAGTGGCAACATATACCCCAACTAATGGCGGTATTCCTGTTCGTACAGTTGCAACGCAAACATTATCTTTGGTGGTCGACAATGTTAATGCTGCGCCTCAATTTGAATCTAGTCCAACATGGACTGTGCTCGAAGGTGCAAGTGTTCGTTTAAATATATTTGCTTTTGATCCAGATAATCCAGGATTTGAACCTGCTTTTAAATCGCATCCGCAAAGCAAAGCAATTCAAATGTCTGATGTTCCAGCTTCTGTAAGTTATGAGGTAACAGGTTTACCAGAAGGGGCGACATTTGACCCTGAAACACTAGAAATTGAGTGGAATCCAAATTACCAGCAATCAGGCATTTACAAGATTAAAGTAGTCGCAACTGATGATGGTAACGGTACTGGTCAACCACTTTCTACAGAACGTACTTTTACGATTAACGTACTTAATGCGAATCGTACACCTGAAATTGGTGATGTTCAAAGTGTGATTGTGGATAAGGGGGCTGTGATTGAAATTCCAATTACAGCAACAGATAAAGATGGCAATCCAATTGAATTGCAAATTGAAGGTTTACCAAACTTTGCTACATATATTCAAAGCCAGTCGGGTAGTAATGTTAAGGGAGTAATCCGTTTTGCACCGCAAGCAGGTCACCGAGGTGATTACACGATTACCGTGACAGCAAGAGATAATGGTGACGGCGATATTAATCAAGTACAGGTAGAGCGTAAGAGTTTTGTCGTTACAGTTAGAAGCTATAGTGAAGCCCCTAACCTCAGTGTGCCTACACGAAACGTCGCTGTAGTTGGGCAACAAATACGTGTACCAATTACTGTTTCGGATTTAGATCAGGACACGTTAAATTATATTGTGCAGGGTTTACCTGCGGGTGCACAACTTGTTCAAAGTGCGAAATATGGTTATGCAGAAATTGTCTGGACACCAACGGCAAACCAAGTAGGCCAATATGATTTAAGTGTTCAGGTATCAGATCAGGGCTTACCGCCAAAAGATTTAGGTTATCCAGTTCCAGAAGGTTTTGTCGCTGTACCAAATGTAGTTGCACAAGATATTCGCATAGTAGTACGGGCAACTAATCTTACGCCAGAATTACTTGATGTACAGGTACAACAAGGTGGAAGTGTTGTACAACAAGCGGACCAAATTATTCTTCAGGCACAAGAAGGACAGCCGCTTACATGGACTATGACGGTTAAGGACGCTGACCTAGATCAACTCTATTGGTCATTTAGTGCTTTACCAAAAGGTGTCAATATCACCACTCAAGCATTAGGTAATGGACAAAGCCAGCTTGTATTGAAGTGGTTGCCATCTATGTTTGCTGCACAAAGCAGTTTGGGAAGTAGTCAGTTAGGTAACTACAACTTTACCGTAACTGTAACCGATGGTAGTGCCAAACTTAATCGCAATGTCCAGATACAGGTTGCAAATGTTAATCAACAACCTGTATTTACAAGTCTGCCATTACAACTAGTTTATGAAGGTGAAACCCTTTCATTTAATTTATTGGCACAAGATGGTGATAATGATGCGCTACGTTACCAATTAGTACATGATGCTAATACGCCAGCAGATATCTATGTTGATGCAACGACAGGCTACGTCGAGTGGACACCAGCGAATAATATTGTCGATAACCAATTTGGTGATCAAAAGGCCTTTGACTTGACCTTTATGGTAACTGATGGACAAACATCTGTTCTCAAAACTGTACAGGTTCGTGTTCTTGATGTGAATAAGGCACCGAAAATTCAAAGTAGTAACCGTACTTTAGTGGTAGGCCAACAGTTCCAACTTGACGTTGTGAAGTCGGCTCAAAATAGCTTAAACAATAATAGAAATATCTATGTATCTGATATTGATGGGCAAGCGCAGACACAAGGTTTGATTGTAAGCTTTGACCAATTGCCACAAGGTACAAGCTATGATGCTGTTACAGGACGCTTATCATGGACACCAAATGCAGGACAAATTGGTAAGTTTGTAGCCTATGTTAAAGTTTCAGATGGCTATGATACGGTTCGTCAAGCAATTACCTTTAATGTAGTTGCAGACCCTAATGCTTATGAACCTACTTTACATATTGAAACTACCCCGGCAATTCCAGTGGTTGCAGGACAAATTGTAACAGCGACGGTACGAGCAGATAGCTTTAGTACTATTGCTAATACTATGGTTGAAGTTCGAGGTAGTGCGTTAGGAACTGATCAATGGCAAGTAGTAAGCTTGGATTCTACTGGGCGAATTAAACTGACTGGGCAACAGCCAGGACTTATAGAAATCCGTGCAACTGCTATAGATATTGATGGTTTTAGTCAGCAACAAGTTCAGACCATTCGTGTTAAAGATCCGCAAGATAATTCGGCACCCGTTTTAGCATGGCAAGGACAACTTAAAGGTGCAGCAATTACGACCGCACCTATTGTGGTACAAAACATCACTGACCTGACTGCATCAATTAAAGAACAGCAGCTTATGGGCTATAAATTAGAAATTGCCCGTAATACGACAGGACTATTGCAATGGCATACCTTGCAAGATGTGTCGTTGAAAGCAAGCTATAGCAATCAAACGCTAGATATTTTTACAATTGATCCAGCATTGTTTGTAAATGGAGCATATCAATTACGCTTAACTGCATGGGATTTGGTTGGTCGAGTTGAAGAACTATATGCCAATATTGAGATCAATAGCAGTACAAAACAACTGAACCAAGCAACACATGTAGATGCTAGCTTACAAATTGGTTCACAGAAAATGGATCTGGTTCGCTCAATTACGACAGATAGCCATGGTGATTTCTCCAACTGGACAACTGGATTATTTGATACCCAACTGACTCATAACCAACGTTTAAATAACAGTGTTGGTACTGTTGCTGCTTGGCAAACTGGAGCAAAAGTCTGGTTGCAAATCCCACAAGGTTTAACAGGTATAACTGCAATACAAACTCAATATTTGAACTTTACGCTGAATTTGCAGACGCAAGATGTGATTAGCGAAAATACGGGTATTCATCAATTCACACCACAGTTTAGTAATGCGCAAGGTTGGAGTTTGACTGCACATAGCTCGGCCGATCTTCATATCGATAACTTGATTCAACAAGGTCAGAGTTTATATAACGAAAGTACAGGTCTGGCTTGGGTTCCGAGTTATTTCAATTTGACGGCACCAGATGGTACACGTTATTTACTAGACCAAGCAGGCAAAGTGCTTTCTATCCACTTTAATACAGGCGAGCAATGGCTTGTTAGTCAAAATAATATTGTGTTGGTAGATGGAAAAACCTCTCAAAGTATTGAGTTTAAACGTGATAGCCAAGGCCGTATTAGCCAGATTCTTGGTCAAGGTAGTCAAGGTGAACCAATCAGCTTGTTGTATAAATACAATAGTGCCAACCAACTTGAGTTAGTACGTAATCTAATCACGGGAGAAGTAGTTCAACGCTATAGTTACACTTCAACAGGAGAAGTCCGTCTAGAAAAAGCGATAGCTTATTTAGGTGCAAGTGTTGATTGGTTGAATCAAAATCATTCTGCACCACAATGGCAAGGTGATTTGAATAATCAAACTCAATATTTTGATTTTGCTATTCGTGAATCAGAACTGGCATCAACCATTAAAGCGATGGGTGCAACAGGAGCTGTTTTAGTTGCAGTTGAAACTCAAGGTAATGTTCAAAATATTAATGTTGCTGATGCAACTATTGTGTCACAACAACGACATGGTGAGCATACAGTTACCTTAGTACGTATTACGTCAGCAGGCTTTAAGCAATTAGCTATAAGTGGAGTTGGTGCAGTCGCCGTCCGACTGTCTATTGTTGGGGATCTTAACCATGATGGTAATGTCGATGGTTTAGATAGTACTTTGTTGCAACAAGCTCAAGAAGGACAAAATCAGTTTGACCTAAATGGTGATGGTCTTATTAATAATGCTGATCTACAAGTTTTGTATGCAAACTATGGTTGGAAATCGAATCAGGCACCTGTCAACGTTGTAGCACAAGGGATACAAGCTTTAAAAACACATCGGGATTTATCTGTAACTGGTCAATTAGACCAGATCACAGTTGATCGCGAAGGTGATGCAGTTTATTGGAATATCTTAGGCAGTACTCATGGTGTTGCTCAGCTTTCATCTAATGGTAAAAATTTAAGTTTTAAACCTGAAGTAGGTTTCTCAGGTTACGCAACGGTAACTTTGCAAGCCGATGATGGGTATAGCAAAGGACAGCCAATTGAACTGAAAATATATGTCAGTGATGCAAAACTTGTCTTAATTCATATTGAGCGTTTAGCTGCTATCGCTTTGGGCAATAGTGCAGGCTTGCATGTAACGGGTGATTTTGCAGATGAAGATGGCGTTACTTTAACTGCTGATTATTTACAGTTTGTAAGTGATAACCCAGATGTGCTTACGGTAGATGCTAAAGGTAATATCACAACGAACAAGGCAGGTATTGCCACAGTCCATGTGTCTGCTAGAGGTATTGAGGGGGTGAATGTCATCTCTGTTGATCACAGTATTTATACTCCTTATGCTGACCAAGATGGTTTTGAAGTAGATGTTTATCCAAGAGCAGTAAATTTACCTCTTTCTGCTACAAGACAGCTCAAAGTTCATGATGCTGATGGTAATTATATTTCTCAAGCAACTACAGGGATTAAATACTATATTAGTGATAGTAATATTGCTGATATTACAGCAGACGGTTTAGTGATTCCTAAAGTACTTGGAAAAGCAAAAATCACGATTATTTATCAAAACATGCAGACAGAAATTGTACTTAATGTTCAACAGGAACTCTTGGGTACAATTAAAGTATCGAATAAAGAGGGAGGAATTACATCTGATTCTTCGGGGAATATTCTTATGGTTGCCTCAGGATCCTTACCTGATGGTACAGCCGTATCAATCGAAAAAGTTGCTTTAGATAGCGTTGGTATTCCATTGCCAGCTAAAGAATATTTAGCTGGTTTAGGTGCTTTCACAATTGATTTATCGGGTGAAACTGCAACTAAACCATTACAGCTCGGAATCAAAGTTGGTGATTCTTATATTGATCCTCAAACAGGAAATACAGAACAGTTGAATGAAGGAACAGAGGTGTTGTTTTGGAGGAAAGGTATATTTACTGATGCCAATGGTGTTGAACGTGAAACATGGTGGTTACTGGATAATGGATTTGTTGATGCGAATGGGATGGCAAGAACAGCAAGTCCGCCATTTGGAGGAGTGACAGTTTCAGGAACAGTGGTTATTACAACACGGATAAAAAATGTGGATAAAAAGACTGGAGCAATGACAATTGTTCAGTCATCTACTGATTATTCCTTCATATATAGTATGGCAGCTAATGCTGTGATGAGCGTTGGTCGTGGTGGTCTAGTAGGTTTAGTAATAGACTCAGCTTTCACACTTTACAATAGTTTCTCTGTGGTGACTTATACGCTTGCAGGTAGCTATAGCAAAGAAGTGCCAGTAAATAAAGATGATGGTGGAATAACCATTAATAAAATTGAAGTTCCAAAAAATAATAATGTAGAGGAACCAAGTATTTCTGGATATTCATTTAATGCAAATACAAATGAGTTAACTGTCGATGTACAAAATGTATCTAATGCATTTGATCTAAATATATGGCTGGTCCCACAAGGTGATCAACTTGACCATCCACGTGATAAAGCAGAACATGGGCTCATATGGAAGTCTTATAAAGCTAATTGGAAAAGTGGAAATACGTATTCAATTGTAATAGATGATGGTATTGCTCTAGGTTTACATAATATTTACCTCGAGAAGAAATTATATACTTACACAGATAATGGTATTCGAATAGCGAGTGATTATTCTGAGTACTCAGATTTTGTAAGTTTAAAAGTTCAAGCACCAAAAGTTTCAATAGCATTGAGTAATAAAGAAATTATTATTACAGAGCAAGGTAAGCAAACTTCAGATTTTGGAGTTAAGCGTATTGTTAATGCTGATGAAAAAGGCAATGGATTATTCTTATATTTGCCATCAAATAAAACTGATCCAATTACATACAATGAACAAGGAACCTTAGCATTTATTGCGGGGAGAAACACAATTTATGTCTTAGATATGATTTCTTATAAAATCGTAGATTCTATCGCTGTTAATAGTTCAGGCGAATACATCTCTGCACTTCTATACAATGACGGTTGGTTGTATGTCAGTAGTTATGGACCGTCACCACTGATTCGTATTAATGTTGATGAGTTATCAACAGAGTTTCTAAAAGTACAACAAAGTTTAAATATTTCGACTGCTGCTGTAACTGGCTTTGGAGATATGGCAATTAGTCATGGACGTTACTTGGCGGTGATTGCATCAGTTTCAAATCGTGGTGTTCTAGGTGGGATAGGCGGAGCGGTTTATTGGACAAAAGACCCTGTTGGTGATATTTATGTAATTGATTTGAATAAAATAAATTATCAAGGTGATTTTACTGACAATAATGGGGTAGATGTTATTAATGCCATTGACCTAGGTAATATAGGTCAGCGTCCAATGCGTATTGCCGAAGGGTTATATGCAGGTGAGTTTATAATGACGAGTTTGCGAGATGTAAATCAAGGGGTAAGCACCATTAAAGTTGGTTTGGATAACCAAGGTAATCTCACGCAATCTTCTGTGCATAAAAAAATTAGACTAAAGCCAACCTATACTCAAAAAGACTATAATCCAAGAGCTAGAACAAATAGACAGGAAATTCAAAACTCCTCTGATGTCGTTTTAGTCAATTATAACAATATGATGTATGCTTTGGTTGCTGATTATAATTTTTGGTTTAATGATACCTCAGTATCAGAGTATGGCATGTGGGGTGTAAACAAAAGAATAGGTGGGAAAATAGGGATTATCCAAGACCCATTTGGGTATTATGGTGAACCAATGTTTATTGGTTCAACAATACCTATTATTGGTGCATCTATAGAGACATTGACGATTACTGATAATGGTTTATTACAAGCTAGTGTCTGGATGGATGAAATGGGAGGCCCTGATGATAGCTATTATTCAAGGATGTTTAGAAGTGTTTTTGTCTGGAATGTTCAAGACTTATTAGATTCTGCTGATAGGTTTATTAAAGCTGGGAAGGTGGATACTCAAAAGCCAATTGATGCGGCTTTACCTTCTCGATTTGATGATTTAACAGGAACTAATGTTTTCTATAACTCTGTGAAAACTATTCAAAGTTATTCACATGAGCAGAGTTCTATATTTGATTTAGATAGTTATCTACATTCTGAATCAGATAAGGATGATCAACCAACTACACCTTCTTCAGAAAAACCTGATTATAGTGGTCTTGATATTAAGTCTATGGGGTCAGTAGGAAATTCTCTAGTCAGAGAATATGCAAAAAATCTATATATTTCATCTATGGTTCAAGCTGAGCTTGTAAAGAATTTGTATGGTTCTGCGACTCCAGAATTAGAAAAAGTAGATATTGCTAAGCAGCTATTCTTATCAACATTTGCTGATGCTAAAAGTGCTGAATTTGCTTTAACTACAGCTGATACCGAGTTATTTGGTGTATTCAGTCAGCTCATTAATATGTCAATTCAAGAGATTGAAGTTACGCTAAGACTTTCAATTTTAGGGGAGCATCTATTAAATAAAGATATGAAATGGATGTTGGATCAATTAAATATTGTTTTTCCAATTCCAACAATTTCAATTGAGGCATTAAACGACTCAATTAATTTAGAATCTTTAAATGGTTTATTAAACGGTGAAGATGTAGAAATCCAGCTCACTGATAATGCGATGTCATTAAAAGGAGCTGGGCAGGCTTTGGTTGTGATCTTAAGTTTAACTAAAGGTGCTCCGCCAAATACTATATATATGGCTTCTAAAGCAGAAACGGTGGTGGCGACTAATATTGTCAGAAGTTCATTCCGTACTGCTGCTCAAATCGCAAAAGAGGTTAGTCCTCAACTCCTTAAACAGAGTCTACAACGATCTAAAAATTTAGCTGCAACGGCTGCATCTGTAGCAAGTAAAAATGTTTCAAGTATCATTAAAGAGCAAAATCAGATTGTAAAAATACAAAAGAGTGTTGCTACTGCTATTAGATATGCGATCGCAAAGAATGCGAAGACGATTAAACAAGTTGCAGCGACTACAGCAGCTATTGCATCTGTATCTTCAATAATTTCTCAATCAAGTGGTGTGACTAACCCTGGTTCAGGTACTTCAAGTGGTTCGGAGAAAAAAGAGCAAAAGCGTAAAAATACAGATTCATATTTTGTTGGTGGTAATTCCATTCTAACTGACGAGACTTACAAGAAATTTCAAGGTCTGATAGAGAGTAGCGATGGCGTTAAATATGATTCTGCAACGCAAGCGAGTTTACTGAAGGAGTATCTAGAAGATTTAATCAGCCGCAAAATTTTATTTGCAGGTTGGAGTAATCTCGTTGAAGCGAAAGTTGTAACATTATCGACAACTGGACAGAAAACTAGTGATAGTAAAGGTTTTGCTCAAATTGCCATAGAACTATATTTACCTATGAGTCCAACAGGTAGCAAAAATGAAGGTTTAGTGGTAGAGAGTAATGTTGTTACATCATCTAAAGTGCTGTGGAAAACGATTCAGATTAATACCAGGAATTTAAGTTACTTATTTGATCATTACATTACTAAGAAAGATTTAAAGGGAGAAAAATATCAGTACAACTACACCTATGATACGAGTGCTTTAGAAAATAAAAATAAAATTATGGCCGGTTTCACAATTAATGTGAGATCTGAAAATAATGAAGTTGTATTTGATGCAATGTGGAGAGATACAATTGAAATTGACTTAAATCTTAAGGCTTTAAGAGATAAAAATTTATTTGCTTCTGTAATTCAGCACGAGCTTACGGAAATAAGTCAATTATATATGAAAGCCAGTAAGTTGAAGTCAAATGCTGCTGCATTAAAACTATTGTTGACAGACGAACGTTATGACGAGCATGAGACTGCAAAGCGTGCTAGCGATGAATTGTTGGCAGAACAGTTAGCTGTGGAGTTTGATGATGGCACAACATTACATCGCTATTTAAATGATGAAACCTCTCCTTATGGTGAATCTAAATGGATGGGCAGCCTACATGAGGAAGCTGTACAAAAGCATATACAAGAAACGCATAATCTTTCAAATGGTGAGTATTTTGGACAGGTTAATTATCAGCTATATGTCAAGTCAAAAGATGCAGACGGTAAAGATATTTATGTACCAAAAGTATATAAGTTTATAGATTCGAAAACAGGCGCGTATGAACAATCAGTTCGTGGCTATTTTGATGGACTTTACTTTGATGCTAAAAATATGGCTCTGCAAATTGTCGAAGCAAAGTCTTCATTACAGCAATATATGGAAGATATATTTAAAGACGGCGTAAATAGTTTAAATGCACAACTCTTAGATAATCTGTATGAAGAAATCAAGAACTCAATTGGTTATCAACCAAATCAAAAATATCTTTATCGAGATATTTTAAAACAGGACGATGAAAATGAAGAAATCGTCATTCGGATATTCAATGATGATTTAATTAAAGCACTTCAGAAAATTGAGTCTAACAGCGGAATTAATATAGTTACTAAGGCTGAGGATGGGGGCTTCTATTTAAATAAACGAGGAAATTTAGCCTCTAATAGTGGTTCTGTTGGTGTAAACCAAAGTCTAGAATTGTATTTACGTTTTTATGAAAAAACCACTTCTTCTGATACGGCTGAGCAAAACATTAAAAAAGCGAATCCATATGATAAATATTATATTGTGAATAGTAGTAACTATACTCAATTTGCAGATGGGACAGTGAAGCGAGCTAAAAATCAAGATCAGGCTATGCAGATACTTCTTTCAAGTGTAGTTGAACAACAGTATCAGCTTAACCGTGTGTCAATAGAGCATTTATTAGAGTCGGCTCAGCAATATTGGATTAATTTAGGTGTAGATGCCGCATTATTTGATCAGGTTAGCCTATCTATTCAAGATATTAATATTAATGGAACAATTGCTTATGTAGAAAACGGCAATCACATTGTTTTATCACCAAATGCTGCAGGTTATGGTTGGTTTATAGATGAATCTCCATTTGAACACACTGAGTTTGCAATGAATTCCAACCAAAATTATGGAGTGGCTTCAAACAGTCAGATATCGACTCAAATTGATTTACTTACGGTACTTATTCATGAGTTGGGCCATACAATTGGTTTGACTGATACATTTATTAGTCAAGATTTAATGGGTGGATTCATTCAACAAGGTATACGTTTATTACCAACCCAGCAAAACTTACAAGGTTGGCAAGCGCAAAAACCATCAAATACTCAACAAGAAGATAATGAACCAACTCATTATTTTGTAGTGGGTGCTTTGAGTATTAACCCTAAAACGGCACCTTTATGGAATAGTCAAAATTTACAGATTCAGCAGATGTTCCAAAATACCAATGCTGGATTATCAAGCTGGACAACTTTTGGAGAAATAAAACAAAATCAAGAAGATATTGTTTTAAATGAAAATCAGCAACAACACACAAATCTTTCACAAGCCTTTAAACTGGGTACACAAGATAAGGTCTTAACGTTCACTGTAAAAGATCAACATTTAACAGACTATAACAATAGTCCAGATGATGCTTTTGAGGCGGCATTGTTAGATGCTCATACTGGCGAAGCATTGTTTAAGGTGAGTGACCTGAACAATACTGATGCCTTGTTTAATCTACAGGCAAATGGTGAAAACTATTTGGCACATGGAATTGAGAGAGTAATCAATAGCGATGGTAGCCAAACTTTCTTTATTAACTTAGACCAAGCGCTAGCAGGTAGAGATGTTTTATTATCTTTCGACTTACTTGGCTTTGGTGCAGCAGATAGTTCTGTCACACTCAACAATATCCGTTTAGTCGCTGAACCATTAGCAGTGAATGATCACTACCAGTTTGATGAAGATACAACCATTACAGGCAATGTATTAAATAATGACTTATTGATTGGGAAATCAATTGAAAATGTCGTTTTAGTAACAGCACCACAACATGGCGAATTAGTATTACTTGCCAATGGTGAGTTCAGTTACGTACCGCACGCGAATTATTTTGGTCAAGACCAGTTTAGCTATTATTTTACGACTGTTGATAGTCAACAATCTAAAGTTGCTACAGTGCAATTAGAGATTAACGCAGTAAATGATGCGCCAGTATTCAATACACAACCGCAATGGGAAATTGTGGCAGGTGAGCCATTGGTATTAGATTTTGATGCCTATGTTCAAGATGCTGAGAACAACCCGATTACTGTACAAATTGCCCAGCAGCCACAGAATGGCTTGATTAGTTATGATGCAGCAACAGGGCATTATGTTTATTTGGTTGATAAAGCATTTGTTGGAGATGATGCGTTTAGCGTTGTGTTAACGGATGGTACAGAATCTTCACAACCTTATACTTTTACTATTCATGTATTGGCATCAAATACAGCCCCTGTGTTACATGAACAGATTATAAGTACTGATGAAGATCAAACTTTAGCTTTCGATCCATTAGTAAGTGCTTATGATGCAGAGGGCGACCAACTGACTGCTCAATTCAGCGCGTTACCACAGCATGGTCGTTTAGAGCAGTTAGCAAATGGCCATTACCAATATATGCCAGATACAAATTACTTTGGTAACGATAGCTTTAGTTACTTTGTGACTGATGGCAAATTAAACTCGCAAGTAGTGAATGTGTCTATTACAGTAAATGCGGTAAATGATGCACCAGTAGCAGTTCCGAAAACTATTTATGGTTCAGAAGATCAAGCTCTGCCACTGCACTGGAATGATTTCTTGGTAAGTGATGTCGATGGTGATTTATTAACTATTAAAATTACTGAGTTGCCAGCCAATGGTCAATTACAGCACTTAACTTCAGAAGGTCAATGGGTTGCCGTTCAAGTTAATGATGTATTTACTCGGTCGGAAATAGAGTCAGGAAAATTGAGATTTATACCGGAGCTTAATGCTTCGGGTGGTCAAGGTTATCTCACACAAGGTTTGGGTAACAAAAAACAGCACTATGCTCAGTTTGTGTATGTCGCATTAGATGGCAAAGCACAAAGTCAAAACACTGTAATGACTATTGATATTGAAGCTGTTGCCGATAAACCAGAATTAGTTATTGGTGAATCTCAAACAGACCAAGAGGAATTGTTCCGCACTACTTGGGAAGCTGCTCCAAATAAAGATAAGACATCTACACTTTTAGAACGTCGTTATTTGGATGGCTGGCGCTTAATTAAAACGCCTAATCGTTCGCAAACAGGACGTGATGGGTTTGAAATATGGAGTAATGGTGATCAAATGCAAAATGCAGCTGATCAGATGATTACTGTATATGCGAATAAGACGGCAGCTGGACAAAACTGGTTAGAACTCAATGATGCTGACGCATTTGTTGCACAAACTTTAGGGATTGAACGTGAAGTACAAACTGTACTTGGTCAAAAATATACGCTGACTTTTGACTATGCAGGACGTTTAGGTTTCAGCCAAAGCTTTACTCAAATTGGTATTTATGTCGATGGCAAGCGTATTGCAAGTTATGCCAATACGAGTCCAAATGATCAACTGAACTGGCAAAATATTCAGTTTAGCTTTATAGGAACTGGGCAGATACAAAATCTTCAAATTATCATTGAGGCTCCGCTCACTCATGCAAGTGGTCGAGGAGCAATGATTGATAATATTGTTCTATCTAAATCTAAGCTTTTAAACCATGGTAAAGAAGATCAGCCAATTGCGCTCTCAAGTATTCATGCCAAGATGACAGATAACGATGGTTCAGAACAATTGAAACTTGCGTTAGCAGGCTTACCATTAGGTAGTAAACTTAATGATGGTGTAAATGAATTCACAGTAAACGAACTGCATACGGTAGTAGATATTACTAATTGGAATCTCGATGCCTTGAAATTGACACCACCAAAAGATTTTAGTGGAGAGTTAAAGTTACAAGTCATTGCAAGTAGTATTGAACAATCAAATTCAAGTATTGCTACATCTACTCAGGAGCTTACTGTATTTGTAGAAGCAGTTGCAGATGCGCCAAGTTTGGAAACTCATCAATCGCAGCATGCTTTAACGAGTCGAGAAGTTTTCCATACAGAATGGCGTGGAGTGTATAACTCAATCTTAAATAAGAATCCGACCGTTGTTTATGGTTGGAACTTGGATGGTTGGACAACACACAAAGAGCAATTGTTTAAATTAGATGCCTTTGAGGTGTGGCACTCTGGTGACCAACTCAAAAATACTTCTGGCCAAAACATTCCTTTACAAGGTTTAAACTCAAATATCTGGATTCGTTTAAATGATGGTAAAGATACGCTATATCAGCAAACTGCAATAGAACGTCAAGTAAATACAGTCGCTGGTACAACTTATAGCTTAAGTTTTGATTTAGCTGGTCTGTTAGGTCAAGCAGCAAATATGGGGCGTGTCGGAGTTTATATTGATGGTCAGCAGATTGCGGTATTTGATGCTGCTAGCGGTCAAAATGCATTAAATTGGCAAGAGCAACAGGTTGCTTTTGAGGGGAATGGTTGTAATCGTACAATTCGTTTACAGCTAGAGGGTAATATATTTGGTCGAACTGCTTTTGTAAGCAATATTCGTTTAGTTGAAACTTACACCTCAACTGAAAATTTGGTCTATGCAATGATTGGACAAACCAGTTATCTACCAATAATTGCTGCTCGTAGTAATGACCAAGATGGTTCAGAGCAACTTAAGCTAGAGCTTAGTGGTTTTAACCAAGGTACGGTGCTCACCGATGGAACACATTACGCTACTGTAAGTTCAACTCAACAACTGGTGGATATAACATTATGGGACTGGACTCAAATCCACTTTGCAAGTGATCGTAATCAGGATATGACTATTCAGATTAAGGCCACATCAATTGAGCAAAGTAACCAGCAAAGTGCGAGTACTCTAAAAACAATCACAGTGAAAATGCTAGGTGGACAAGCATGTGTAAGCCCTTGGCAATTGGTAAATGGTTTTGTTTCTACATGGGTGAACCATGTAGAATCAATTCCATTACAGGTCAAAGTGCATTGGTCATGTCAAATTCCTCTGCTTTCAACCCAGTTAGATTTAAATATTCTGCCAAAAGATGAAGACGAAGATCTGATTATACTTGGTCAGGAAGAGCAATCTGACGCATGGTTAAAAGCGTTGGAGCAAACTGCACAACAAAACTGGAAACAATTGTTTTAATTAAAAAAGTAGGGATGATCCATTCATCCCTACTTTATCTATCTATAATTTAAATTTAGAAAGGGGAATCACGTGTCATCATTATTTTATATTTGGGATGCAAATGAGCATCATCCTGATGTAAAAATTACTACATTAGAACAAGCAGAATATTATGCAACTCATGCACAAGTAACGGGTTTAACAGACAAGTTAAAAAACTGGTTATTGGCAGTTGAACGTATTGTGGGGCAACCAGAACTAGCGGCGAACTTTGATGAAGAAATTATCAGCTCATTTACAAATGTAAGTACATATTTTGATTATTCCGAAAATGTATTTTGTATTGAACAAGGTCTGTTGGCTAAAAGTAAATATTTATATAAAGTTTTAGTTGAAACTTTACGCCAACATGATTTGGTTGCCTTTGATGCAAGATCATATATATTTTTCAGTCGCGAAAAAATATTCCCTGATCAGCAAAGCATTGAACAAATGTTAGATGCGGTAAAGTCTGTTACTAAAGAAGAACTTGAACAGTTTAAGGCGATTCCTCCTACAAGAGAAAAATTGAGTATATTTGCAGATCAATGGTTAGAGTTAAATAAGCAAACTTTAAATTTTTCAAGACAAATTAAAAATAATCAATTTAATCAGTTGAATAGCTATTTTAGAGATTTTGATTTACAACTTTATGAAGGTATTTTAATTCTATGTTCAGATAAAACAGAAGTTTTAGCTTATCACGACATTAGTTTATTAACTTATATTCAAGTCTCATCTAAGAAAGCTATACGTATACCACGTGAGCATAAAATTGATGGTTATACTTTACAATATTTACCAGAAGTTCATGGTATAACAGGGGAGCCAAGCCATTTTAGTGAACCAAGCCAACTAAAACATGTTTTAGACCAAATGCATGATTTTCTAATCTACGATGCAAAGAAACATCAAGATATAGAAACATTAAATCAATGGCTGAACCATGGTGATGAAAAAGAATATATTACTGGATTGGGAGCAATCTCTCGTTTAGTGTTGGCAAAATATGTGAATGATCCTTTATATGACCAATTGGTTAGTGAAGCTATGCCTTATGTAAATAGACATAGGTATTTTAAAGATATGACGGTAGAGCAGTTTCATGAAAGACTGGAACAAGAAATTCAAAATATTTTAGAAAGTTAATATACTGAATGAGTATAAAAGGATATTCATGTCTTTTTATACTCATACATTCAAAAGAAGGTTAACGCAAAGTTATAAATACATCTTACAGCGAATACCACTTGGAAATTTTACGCTATTACTTTTTATGGTTGCGCCTGTACTAAAAGTACCTGAGCTTGCATCAATGACTTGATCAACGTGGTCAAGTTGAATGGTAGTAGTAAACTTCTCAAACGGGCTTTCAGGGACAATTTTTACTTTTTGACCTTTTTTAATCTGATTAAAGTACTTTAAAGGCACAATTGCATTTATTTTAAATTGGTCAGTTTGAGCAATTTTTAAAATTGGATTTTTACCTTCGGTTGGGCTGACTAAGCTACCTGCATGAATGTACTGTTGTATAACTACACCATTAAAAGGACTATAAATTTTTCTACGGTTTAAATCAGCTTGGCTTTGTTTGTATTCATATTCTGCTTGCTTGATATTTTCTTGAGCTGATTGTAGCTCTGAGCGAGCTTGTTGTAGCTCACTATAAGCATCTTCATATGCTTGGCGGGAAACAAAATTTTCTGCTAATAATTGTTTCATGCGTTGCACTTTACTTTCAGCATGTTCAATTTTAGATCTTGCTATATTGGCTGAACCTTTAAGCTGGGTTTTATAGTAAGCAGATTGAGTTGCAGATTTTTCAACACTCGATTCGATTTGAGCAAGAATTTGTCCTTTTTTAATCGGACTTCCTGCTTTTACAGGAACATTTTGTAAGACCCCCGTAATTGGACTTCGTACTTCAACAATTTTTGCAGGTTGTATCATGCATGCGAAATTGATAGCTTCTGCATAAGTCGTACCTGATAAAAGAAGTGTAATAGGAAGAATAAGAGAATATTTCATTTAATAAATTTTTCCTGCAAAGCCAATTTGAGAATTTAATTTTTTGTCATGTTTAAACATAGATATACGGTTTCGGTAAGCACGTTTCTGACATTTTTTTTGCATACGTTTTACCGCAAAAATTAAAAAAATATATTGCAAATAAATGAAGGGAATAAAGTTTATAAACTTTATAAGCCATGGGATATTTTGCTGCATTAACTGATCTTCACCAGAAATATAGGCAACACATGACCCTTGATCTCCTTGACGACCAGCTCGACCATAAAGTTGTCGGTCAATTCGAGCCGATTCGTGAAACTCCGTCAAAATGACATGTAGGCCACCAGCTTGTTTGGTTTCAGGACGCAATTTAATATCTGTACCACGGCCAGCCATATTGGTGGCTATTGTAATTCTGCCACTGTGTCCTGCTTCAGCAATAATTGAAGCTTCATGAGCATCTTGGCGGGCATTTAAGACAATATGTTCAATGCTAAGTCGGGCAAGTGCTTCCGAAATAGCTTCGGAGGCTTCAATACTACGTGTACCAACTAAAACTGAGCGCTTGGTATCGGCAATTGCTTTAGCATGTTTTGCAATTGCCTGATATTTCTGTTCATTATTTTTAAAATATCGGTGTCTAAATTGTTTACGTTTGGACGGAATATTAGGAGGAATCTGACATACTTTTAATCGGTAGATCATCCACAGCTCCCGTGCAACTTCTAGCCCAGTTCCTGTTAAGCCTGATAAAAGTAAATATCTTCTAAAGAAACGTTGAAAGGTCATTCGGGCTAGAGTGTCTCGGCCTTTGGTGAGCTCAATATTTTCTTTAGCTTCGATGAGTTGATGTAATCCTTGTTCCCATGAGCGATCAGCCATAATTCGGCCTGTAGACTCATCCACAATCTGAATTTTATTATCCTGAATAATATAATGCTGGTCTTTATGATAAAGATATAAAGCAGTAAGTGCTTGTTTAACCAGTAGCATTTTCCATGCATGGTTATACCAGATTGGTCTGACATCTTGAGGTAAGGGAACCTGTTTTTCTGGGGAAATCTTTTCTATTTCTACATGGTGCTCAGCCTCAAGTATCGTGAAATCGACATCTCGAATAAGTTCTCTTGCTTGGGCAATTGCCCAATGGATAACTGGGGCTTCAATAAGCCCTTCGGTTTCTTGCGAAATCACCATTGGTGTTTGGGCTTCATCAATAAACACGCTGTCAGCTTCATCTACAATACAAAAGTGTAGGGCTGGTACAATCATCGTATCATCAGCGACTTTTCCAGTTGCCAATGAACGTAAATTTTCAATTTGTCTAGGTTGAGTACCTTTTCCAGAAATGTGGTCTTTTAAGTAATCAAAAACGATTTCATTTGCACTGACATAGCAAATTTGCTTTTGATAATTTTCCTTCCTTTCCGGAACTTCCATTTCACTATGAATTGCACCGCTGCTGAGTTGGAAAAACTCAAATAGGGGACGTAATTCTTCTTCATCACGCTGAGCCAAATAAGCATTTGTAGTTAAAACATGAACGAAATTACCAGTTGCAGCCATAATAGTTGCGGCCATACTTGCGACAAGTGTTTTCCCTTCACCTGTAGGCATTTCAGCAAGTCTGCCTGTTAGTAATATATATGCCCCCATAAATTGAACAGGATGCGGATAGATATTAAAAACACGAGAAATTGCTTCTCCAACACATGCAAATATTAAAGCGATAGACTGATTATGATTGGTCTCGCGTGATAATAATTGAACAGTATGCTGAAATTTCTGTACAAGCTGTGATTGGTCCAGCTCTTTTAAAGCATCTTTATGAACTGCTATTGCTTGTGCAAATTTATGAATATGCCTTCTAGAAACTTTATTTGCGGGAATCCAGCCTAATAAGTTTGCAAAAAATATTTCAAGCTTATGTAGCTCTATATCTTTTTGTTCTACTCGCGCCACATTTGATAAATAAAAAGGGTGCAGAGACATATTTTTGATGGCACGTAGATTAGACATAGAATTGCTCCAAAAATAATTGACGCAATTTTCTAGTCCACTGCCATGCAAGAGGCGAGTAGCCTAAATGATAACGAACATATGCAATATCACCGAAAACAGAAGAGTCTAATGGTTGTGACAGTTGAATATCTAAATCAAAATAATTCTGTAAAGCTGTTTTGCCTTCCTGATCATTAGGATCAACTGTAATATTTCCACCCGCTTGACTACCTAATGCTGAAGATAAAAGTTTCTTTTGTGTTTGCGGGGTACTTCTAATGATTTTCCCTGTATAAATCACATCAAAATGATTTTTAAAGCGGATTTCAATATTTTTTAAGCGGTTCTGAATTAAATCATAATCTTGCTGTAAAACCGCACTACGAACAATTTGTGCCGGTTGATTAATAACATAACCAATAATGTCACCACGTTTATAGTATCTTTGCTTGATCTCAATAGCATCTTTAGCAAACCATTTTCCGGAAACTGTGCTCGTGACTTGAAGCTGTTCAATTTTATATTGGTACTGTTGAAGCTGCTGAACGGCACCTTGCTTTTGATATTCTAATTTGCGGCGTTGAGTCAGATCATCCAAAGAGGCTTGTCTAAGCTTGTAATCTAACTCTTCAACTTGAAGTTTTTGTAACTCATATTTTTCAAGTAAATCGGGGTTTGAAAGTTGAAAAAGAATTTGGTTTTGTTGAACCTGGCTGTTCTTAAAATTAATGCCTTGGATATGTCCTGACTCATTCGCACGAATAATCGATTCTTCTGGCATCCATACAATGGCTTGTTGGGTACTGTAATATGGAAACGGGATAATAAAAAATATAAGAACAATTGCCGCAATAATAATCCATAAACGTTGAATGGCCTGTTCACGATATTTTGACAAGGTCGCTCCTTGATAAATATGTTTTATTCCTTTGTATAGAGGTAAAACAATAGTCATAAAACCAGAGATAGCAGCCAGTATCACACCAAAGAAAAAGTACTTTTGTGCTATAAACCAGACTAAACTGAACATGATGGTGATGCGGTAAATAGGAGACAGCAAACCGTAAATGAATAACCAAAATCTTTCATTTTCAGTTGCATAAGGTGGCTGTACTGTTTTTGCACCAAACAAATAATGGTCTGATAAATAAATCCAATATTTAGTCGCTCGACCTGCCAAATTGGGAATCTCAAGCAGGTCTGACAAAATGTAGTAACCGTCATAGCGCATGAGTGGGTTACCATTTACTAATACTGTAGAAATAGTGGCAATAAAAATGACGTTATAAGCAAATGCATGAATCAACCCTTGTTCAGTCGATAGCCAGATATAAATTGCGATTGCGCCCAGTAAAAGCTCAGTGAGGATTCCGGCAGCCGATACCACAATCCTTTGCCATTTAGAAACAAAGTGATAAGAAGAGGTCGCATCCACATAGGGAATGGGAATGAACATAATGAACATAAGTCCCATTTCTCTGACATTTCCATTCCAGGCTTTTATTGCTAAACCATGAGCAAATTCATGGATTAATTTAACAATTGGATATGTCAGCCAAAGGATAAAAAGGTTACTGGTTGATAGCACTCGATCCGATAAATTACTCGTTAAACTTTGCCAGTGCTCACTCAGCAATAAAAGTGCAGGAGTTACGACTAAAAACCAGAGTAAAAATCCCCATACACTAAAAATGGAACGCGCTAATTTACTTAATTGACCAAAAAAAACATCGGGATAAAGCAGAGGTATTTTTAAACTAATTGGGTTTAAAAATGATTGTTTTAATTTATTAAATTTTTGTTTTTTATAACGCTTAAATAGTTCTTCAGAGTCAAAAGATACCTCAGTTTGTAATAAGTCATTGTTATAAAGCTGAGTGAGTAATTGTACTAACTCATTTTGACTAATTGCTCGGTAGTGTTGGTCGAGATTGATATTTTGTTTTTCAATATATTCGGCCGCTTTATCCCATATTTGTTCAACATTAGTTTTGCCATCTAAAAGAGTAATCACATACCATGTTTCGGGGTTAACTCTGACGAAGCGTTGTGACATCGGTTCAAATAATAAAAACCAAGCACGGCCTCGTAAAATACGTGGTAAAACCTCAACATTCTGTCGCAATTGAGGTTTTAAATGACGTACAAGATGCCAGTGTTCTGAAAACAAACTTTGCATGACTTTACCAATTTGACCAGATCTTTAATTTCATCCAGTTAATGAAATCTCGTGACCAGCGAAAGAGTAGATTGGTTTTACCCACTGTAATTTTCCCAACACCTTGCATACCGGGGGTTAGGGCAGGTGGAGAACCTATCCATGCAGCCTCAACTTTAAAGCCATTTATATTGTTTTGAACTGAAGCAACCGGAGTAATACGGGTAATACGAATTGGAAAAGTTTGATCTGGTAAGCCTGTTAGCTTTAAAACGCCGTTCTGGTTTTTTTGAATGAAGTGAATGTCTTTATCAGCAACATGCAAAATGACTTTATAGGCATCTTGTGATGCGATCTGGAATAATTCCTTACCATCTTCAACAGGCGTGCCAATTTGTTGAGCCCAGTCGCCGTCAATAACGGTTCCAGTAATTGGCGCAGTTACTTTAGTTTGATTAATCTTTCTTTGAATGGTCTGGATTTTTGCCTCTTGTTGCCTAATCTGATTGGCCGCTAAACCACTATCTGTCAGGTTCTGATCTGCCATAGCCACACGGAACTGATGTTGTGCCTGATCAAGTAAACTTTGTTGTTCAGCAATTTGTATTTTTAGATCAGTATTATCGAGTTGGATTAAGGCTTGATCTTTCTTAACTTTATCTCCAGGGCGGACAAAGACTGTTTGTATAAAACCTTGAGTTGGTGCAGAAATAATCCAGCGAGTTTTCCCTTCAACATTTAGGTTAGCAGTGACTAACTTATCAACCGGAATTAAAGTAATACACAGTAGAAAGACAACAATAAGGCCTGTAATAATTTTCCAAGCATAGTGACCTTCAGTACTGTATTTTTTTAATATATTTTTTCCAGACTTGAAACTATGTTGAAGAAGGCTTTGTTCGGATTGATACCAATGTTGTAAAAGCGGATGAATTAAATCGATATTGCTTTTTAAGTATAAGCTTAACGCATTATGTACTTCATATTGTTCAAAATCACGGTCCTTCGCTACTAAAATAGCCTGAATTTTTCCATGATGAAAAATAGGATAGGCGAACCACTGATATTCTTTGAGGTCATGTTGTAAAAATAATGCTTGTAATGCGATTTCATTGAGTTTTTGCATTTCTGCTGCTCCTTTTTCTGTCCATGACAGTTCAGAGGAGACAACCCATTTCACTTTATGAGCATCTTTAACTAAGAAATAATTTAATTGAATATCCTGATATTGCGTAAACTGTTTACGAATTTGAGTCGTGGTTTGATTGACCCATTCTTGTGCCGCAATTTGGAACTGTGTTTGATTAATGACATGTGCAAAAATTTCAAGAAGTTGTTCTGCTTGAATCGCATGTTGAAGCTTTTGACTTTGTTGCTCGTAAAATAACCACCCCATGCTGGTTCGTATAAGTTCCAGCGTCGTTTCATGAATAGGTGGTGTGATGGATAACCCAAGATACGAGGATGAGCTAGAATTTATCAGTAAATAGCCAATAAGATAACCTTGTTCACTTTTTTGAATAGCAACAGGTTTATCTAGTGTTAATTGTTGTTTGATTACATTCCATAACTCATTAATTTGAGAGTCTTCAAAAGCATGACTACCAAAATCTGTTAAATTTTCATAACAAACAGCCAATACATTAATATTCAGACGTTTAAGGTTAAGTAACCAGTGCTGAATAGTATCTGGTAAATTTTGTAAATTATTATCTGTCATAACGAGAACTTAATTGGGAAGAGGTTGAATAAAAAATATGGTCTATATCAATGATTTGCTGTTCAGTTAAAATACCTGTCGTAATTTTCAGTTTGATATAGTTTTGCCAAGCCTCATACCAAGCACTTAAACGTTCTTGTTTGTTTTCAAAATATTTTGCTTGTGCTTCCAAGACCTCAGCATTTACTCGCATTCCTACTTCATAGGCACGCTTATTGGCAATCCATGCTTTTTGAGATGAATCTTCGGCATCTTTCATGCCGTTTGCTTTATTAATTGCAGATAAAGTGCTGTAAAAGGCATCGAGCATCTGTGCTTTTTGTTTTTGAGTTGAGAGTTGTAGTTCATATCTACTTTTTTCTAAACTTGCTCTTTTCTCCTTAATTTTATAAGACGTTTCAGTGTTATACATTGGAATATTTAATTCAAAGCCATATAAGTAATCTAGGCCATTTTGTTTGCTAGTAAACGCAGAATCTTGTGAGTCCAGATTTCTAGTTAATTTCGCAGAAAAATTTAAAACAGGATATCTTTCTGCTTCAGATTGTTTAATCTCACCTTTAGCTACATCTAGATTGAGTTCTGATAACTTAATTTGATTATTCTTTTCTAGTAGTAACTGATTGTAGTGTGCCTGATCGGTATATGAGAGAGGAGGGAGTTTTTCTAAAGATGTTTTATTTTCAACAAAACTGATGGCATCAGTTCCTATAAACTCGGCTAATATACTTTTTTCTTTCGCAATTTCATAACGCAGACTATTTTCTTGACTTTGCAGGGTAGATAGCTTTGCTTCTGCTTCTCTTAAATCAGTAATAGATACCATTCCCTGATTAAAATTTGCAGTTGCCATTTTCTTTTGTTCAAGAACTAAAATTTGCTGTTGTTGAATAAGGTTAAGCTTAGAGTTGAGATTTAAAATTTTAAAATACTGCTCCACAATATTTTGTAAGAGTTCATTGTAGTTTGCTTGAAACTGTTCTAAAGCAATTTTCTCTCCAATTTTATTTGTTTTAATTGCTTCATCTTGAGATTTGTTATAAACGGGAATTGAAAACTGAACCGCATAATTTCTTAAACGATAATCGGTTTCTTCGTGGGCTGGTTGTTTATTAAATCCCTTTTTCTCTTGAGCTGTAAAATTGATTTTTGGATCTTTACTGGCAAGTGCTTGGTTTGTTTTTTGTTTAGCAATTTCACTTTGAGTATAGGCCAGTGGTAAATGTGGAGAATATAACTTTGCTTTATTGAATAATGTATATAAATCATCTGCTTGAGCAGAATTTATTGCTAAAAGAGAGAGTGCCCCAGCAAATGTGTTTTGTAAAAATAAAGTGGTAAATTTGTTCATCATGTAAAAAATTGTATGTTTTTGTAATTTTCTCATAAAAATAATAAACTTGGTAGAGGGATTGAAAATTGTTTTATTAAAATTATTTTGGATTATCTTGGTATTGAAATAATTAAATTAAAAAGGAAAAATGAGTAATTAAAAATCTATTTAAGTTTTAATAAAATGAGTCATTGTTCTTATATTAAAATTGAATTTTAAA
>NZ_JBIUCQ010000023.1:0-37487 GCF_044538495.1 Acinetobacter sp. ABJ_C4_1
ATTTAGAATTTATATCCATATTGCTATACTTTTCCAAGTTAATTAGTAAAGCCTCTGGTTTTCTAAGGCAATCAATAAAAAATTAGAGTTTTAGGTATAAATATGTCCGTAATTGAAATGCAAAAAAATATATGTAAAAATTTTAATTCTAAGTTTGTGAAACCTTTGGAAAATGAAATGGTTGCTATAGCTTTAGATTCATTGGGAAAAATACCAATTACAGGAATACGTAATATACTTGAAGAAGGAGAAAATATCTCATGGTTTTTCTATTGTGGAGAATTTTCTGAAGTTGATGATTTCTTTAAACCAATGCATATATCTCATTTAGAAAACTATCTTCCCGAAGTTGTTCCTTATTTAGCATTAGAAAAAGGTTTTAGATTTGTAATAGATAAACAGGGTTACGAAGATGTATGGAAAGAAGAATAGATACTAAATTTATATTTTTTAACTTATAAGATATTTAGTATAATAACTCATTTCTATGCGGATTATTTGGTATAACTCATGATGTTTTGTTAAAGCTATATCCATCAATAAAATTAAATATAGATTAATGTAAAGCGAATTAAAACGGATAAGCTATAAAAAGGATATTTTCTATAATGTTATGTAATATTGATAAAATAGTATTAGACAAACTTCATTTAATTTTAAAAAATGAAATATTTGATTATCAGATAGTTGCTAAAGGAGCATATTTAATTCGTCTTGATATGGATTATTTAGAACTTAGTGAGGATTTACAAAATTTTCTTGATGAATTGATTGGCATGGATACTGGCGAAGAGGGGGAATTTTCACTTACTAAAGATGAGATTATAGCAAAAATAAATTCTATTGAAAATCTGAGATAATTATTAGAACTCTTGCGAAAGTTATCTTTAATCATCCAATAGAGTTCTCGAAAAAATCAGAATCATCTGTAATTATCAATTAAATATCCATCCTCCTAAGACATGGATGTTACAATACTATAAACCTAAAGGATGTAGTTAATTTATGATTATTGATGAAATGACTAACAATATTTTTTTAAAGAAAATGTATTCTAGTGATATAACTTCCTCTATCTTAATAGGGAGATTTAGTATTGACCTATCGGGGTACTGTGATATTGAGTTTCATGTGAATAAAAAAACAGATATTTCTGTTGAGAAATATGGGGTTTGGGGAGTTGATTATAATACTGTTGTTATTAAAACTAAAGGGAAAATATCTGGAGATGTTTTGATAACTGAGTGGTTGCTTAATGGTTATAAAGAATTAAATGTTAAAAAGACTGATAATGGTATTATTATAAAGTCAAAAAATGGGAAATTTAATTTTTCTGTAGAATTGAGTGGATTGATATTTCAGGGTATTTCTGTTTATTATAATGGAGAGGGTTAGAGCATCATTAAAAGATATCTAAACTCCGTATAATATTCTATATGTAAAATTTAGTGATTACATTAAAGATAGTAGCACTAAATGATTGGGGAGTGGAGTGTTTTTATGATGAATAATCAAACATTAATTTTTGATGAAAAGAAATATCCAATAACATGGCGTTTTAATTCAGTTGATTGTTCTTTATCAGATGAGGATAAATATAAAATTATTTTCTTGATAAAAGATGAGTCAAAAAAGCTTTGGGATTCTTTATTTTCGTTTAATAACCTGATGGAAATTAAAGAAAATTATTTTTTACTAGCTGAAAAAAAAGATTTGGATTTTGATGAAGATGATAAGTCGAGAGATTTTTTTGTTCAAAAATTGCAATCAACTGAATTATTAATTTTTTTTTGGGGAAGGAGTAATTGTGCAATTATTCCATCAAGTATACTTATAAAAGCATGGAGTGATTTTTTTTATCCCAGTGATGATGATTGTATTGTTTATCTAGTTAACAAAGAAAAAATTATTTTTTCATATGAGGAAACTTTTTTTTATGGGAATATTCTAACTGACAAAAAATGATGTGATTAATTTTTAAATTTAAGTCCAAACACGGATATTTCTTATATATTGAGTAGAAATAACAAGCATCTCAAACTTACAAAGACCATGATAATGTCTTTACGACAACTCAACTATCAATAAAACTGACAGAATCTAACTTTTTATATCAAATAAAAGCAGTTATCTTAATTCTACTTGAGCACAAACTCTTAGAGTGCTCACCTTTTCGTTAAATTTTTTAGGTATTTAAAATGAATAAAATGCATGTAACTTTGGCTGTAGTAGTCGGTTTAATTGTTGGTGGTGTAGTGGGTGCTCTAGGTTATTCGAAAACTGCTGCACGTTATGATGCTATGACCACCGCATGTGTAATGGTGAATCAGGCGGTTGAACACGGAATTTTAAAGCCTGAAACAGTGAGAGAGTTAGGCGAGCTTACAGGTCAAACCCTTAAGAAAGATTATGCTTCTGTAGCATCAAAATTTAAGTTTTCTGAAAAGCAGTTAGGTAATGCTTCTGAAGGATCTAATTGTAGCCAGTTTATTGTTGGCGTAAACGCAGCGAAGTAATCACGTGTAAAGCTATAAAAGAATAAATTCGCTTCATTTATTCTTAATTTAAAATGTATCAATCACATTTAAGGGTGGTTGATGCAATCTATTTACCATATTTTATATTGGTATGTTTTAGAAGAATGAAAAATATTAACAGCATTTAATCTTAAAACAGCTATCATTTAGGTTGATATTTCATAATCAAAAAATGATATAGAGACTTTAAAATGAAAAAGCTTGCAATGACTTTAGCTGTTTTAGTTCCGCTCTCAGGCTATAGCTTAGCCAATGACTCGACGGGTTATGTCGGCACAGGTGGCATTCAGTATTTAAAAAACGCACAAGTTGCGATGCAAAGTGAAGATTTATTTATTAGTAAAAAAATCATTAAAGTCGATTATCTATATAAAAACCTAAGCAATAAAGATGTCACTGAAACTATTTTATTTCCGCTACCACGTGTAGATAACTTTTTTGAAGCAGATTTTGCAGACACAGACGCACTTTTAAAAAGCTTTAAAATTGTGGTGGATGGTAAAAATATAAAACCGGAAATGCATGTTAGAACGTTTATTCAAAAAGATGAAAAATCACCTTTACTGGATGTAACCGATGAGTTTAAGCAATGTGGTTTTACTGAAAAAGACATGCTCAATCCATGGACACCTACTAAATATGATTATGACTTTTATCTAGATAAACTAAAACAATGTAATAAACCACAAATGCAGAAAATTGTAGCTCAATTTGAAAAAGATGATGTGATTCCTTGGTCATCTCAAGTTATTTATAGCTGGAAGCAAACCTTTAAAGCCAATAGTTTGACTAAAATTCATCATGAATATAAACCTTTGGTCGGCGGTTCTGTTGCGCTATATCCAGACGAAGATAGCAAACAATTTTGTATGGATAAACAATTTAAGCAGGGTCTTAAAAAAGCTCAGGCAGAACATTCGCCGTTTAGTGCTTTAGGTTATATTTTGACGACAGGTGCTAACTGGGCAAAGCCAATTGAAAACTTTAAGTTAACGATTGAACGTGATAAAGGCGAACTGGTTTCATTTTGCTGGGATGGCAAAGTCAACAAAATTAGTCCGACTCAATTTCAAATGACCAAAACCAAGTTTGTACCAAAACAAGACTTAGACGTTATTTTTGTTCATCTGCCATAAGCTCATACAAACTTTAAATTGTATAAAATTGCATCACTTTTGATTGTGTGTCATAACCTAACCATGGCGCACAATAACAAGAGGATGCCGCATGTTGCTCAAGGGAAAAGTAGCAGTAATTTTTGGAGGCAGCGGTGCAATTGGCACTGCGATTGCGCAGGTTTTCCTTCGTGAAGGAGCATATGTTTATTTATGCGCAAGAGATTTAAATAAACTGCAAAATATTGCGGCACAACTACAAAAATACGAAGGCGCGGTACATACCGTTAGTGTTGATGTGCTAGATAGCCAAGCAACCAGTGAGGCCGTAGCTCAAATTGCCCAAGCGATGGGTGGACTAGATATCGTCATTAATGCGACGAGTTTTATACATAATCAGGGTAAAGAACTTTTGGAGTTAAACCTTAACGAGTTTGTCGGGGGAATAAACCCATTTCTAACGGCTCAGTTTAATATATCGAAAGCTGTAGTTCCTTATATGGGTGGTGAGCGTGGCGGAACCATCATTTCAATTGTGGCGCCTTCAGCACGTATGGCAATACCGGGACATTTAGGACATATTGTGGGCTGCGCAGGAATTGAGGCCTTTATTAAAGCGCTTGCCAGTGAGCTAGGCCCTAATAATATACGGGTACTCGGTGTGCGCTCACATGCAATTATTGATGCGGTTCAAGCGGGCTCTTATACACGTGAATTGTTTGAGTCAAAAGCACAGGCCATGGGACTCAGCATAGGACAATGGCTTGAAGGTGCTGCTCAGAGCACCATGCTAAAACGATTGCCCACACTTTCACAAGTTGCAGAAACCATTGCTTTTCTTGCATCAGAGCATGCGAACGCAATGACGGCAACGGTTGTAAACATGACGGCTGGTGCAATAATCGATTAGCGTAGTTTATTTCTAATCCAATAATCTAAACTAAAGTAACGACCACCTCCAAGTACAAGCAGGGCAAACAGCATCACCATATAGGTTGCGGCAAATTCAATTCCATTATTTAAAATAACAAACGAGCCGCTCGATGTAAGCCAGTCATAGTTGCCATAGTTCTGTAAGATCTCTCGAGCTTTATCTAACTTTTCAGCGGAAGCCAATACTTGTATGTTCGCGAAGGGAGCATGCGGGTCTGCAATTGCTTGCCATCCATTTGGGAGGTGTACCGTAAATATTGCAACTAACATGGTAATAATAAGAGGAATACTAATTAAACGGGTAAATAAACCTAATGTTAAAAGTATGGCACCTGCCAGTTCAGTTGACGTTGCAAGCACAGCCATTAAATAGGGGAAAGGAAGTCCCAATCCTCCATCTGAGCTGCCAAACCATTCTACAATGTCATTGAAGTGCATCAATTTATTTGTACCCGCCATCCAAAATATAGGGACGAGGTACAATCGAATAGCCAATGCGGCAATGCCGTCAATATGTTGTAAAGACTTACCGAGGTTTTGATAATATTGAGATAAGCCATAAATAAAGTTCTTCATGATAATTTCACATCCAATGCGATTGAATAATAATTAGTCGGATGGAAACTGTATTTCTTACATAAAAAATTTTTTTATTTACGGTGTAATAAAAAAGGATTTAGTCCGTCTAACTTTATGTACATGTGTACAAACCGAGAAATTAGCATTAAAGGAATACGAAAATGAACAAACTCAACTCAATGACTTCAGTGGCAGCATTATTAGCCCTTTCAGTTGCAGGTGCTACGCAAATGGCTGTAGCAGCAACCAATACAACAACCGAAGTACATGCAACCAAAGCAGCCGATGGTAAATGTGGTGAAGCGAAATGCGGAGCCAACAAAATGAAAAAACATGAAAAGTCTGCTGAAGCAAAATGTGGAGCAAATAAAAAAACAGCAGATGGTAAATGCGGTGCAACTAAAAAAGCAGCGGACGGCAAGTGCGGGGCAGATAAAAAAGTTGCTGATGGCAAGTGTGGCGCCAAGTAAACAATCTAATCATGGATGATGTCGGCCTTCTAGTAAGTGTCGGCATCATTTCCAAAAGGAGAAATCACCATGATGGAGTTGAATGGTGTGGGGCTGGGTTTAAGACGTGACTTTATAGATGCGTTTCTAACGGCAAAAACATATCCAGATTTTATTGAGGTTGCCCCAGAAAATTGGTTAGGTTTTGGTGGGCGACATGCAAAATTACTTGCGCAGTGTGCTGAAAAAGCACCGTTAATTTGTCATGGCTTGTCATTATCTATTGGAGGGCCACATCCACTTAACCTCGAATTTATAGGTAAAGTAAAAAGCTTTTTAGAACAATACGAAGTGCCTATTTATTCTGAACATTTAAGCTATACCAATGATGGCGGCTATTTATACGATTTGTTGCCAATACCAATGACGGAAGCCGCGGTTAAATATGTCGCTGAACGTATTTTACGTGTGCAAGATATTTTAGGAAAAAGATTAGTCATAGAGAATGTGTCTACTTATTTAATGCTAAATGCTGAAATGAGTGAAGCTGAATTTATCCGTGAAGTGATTCAACATGCAGACTGTGATTTGCTTCTGGATGTAAATAATGTCTATGTCAACAGTATCAATCATGGTAGCGATGCATTTGGATTTATTCAGAAAATGCCAAAAGAACGAATCCGTTATTTACATATTGCTGGGCATGAAAAAGTTCAGAAAAATTTATTAATTGATACGCATGGGGCAGAAGTCTGTGACCGTGTTTGGGAGTTATTGAGATATACCTATCAAGTATGTGGAGTAAAACCGACTTTATTAGAACGCGACTTTAATATTCCATCATGGCAAGAATTAGAAGAGGAACTCGCCAAAATTAAACTCATTCAACAACAGGAGAGTGGCTATGATGGGAAATCAAATATCCTTCCAAACCATGCAGCAACAGTTTTGTGAATGGATTCGTGATCCTGATTTGGAACTCCCTCAAGCACTTCCTCCTCAAAGAATGCAAATTTATCGGGACTTACTTTTTAATAATGTTAGCTCATTTATTAACTTAGTTTATCCGGTCGCTCGTACGATGTTGCCAGAATTAAAGTGGCAACAATTGCTCTTAGAGTTTTTTCAAAAAGCTAAAAGCCGCTCACCTTTATACAATGATATCTCTTTAGAGTTTAGAGAGTATTTAACAGAGCAACAGCATCCGATATTACAAGAGTATCCTTGGTTGGCTGAGTTGTTGCAGTTTGAATGGCTAGAATTATATTTAGATACTGTTGAAATTGAAGATGTTGTTTTACATGAAAATTATGCTTGGCAGTTAACCACTAAAGTATGGGTATTGGTTTATCAATATCCCGTTTATACGTGGACGACTTTAATGACACCAGAACAAGTAGAACTTGCACCGGGTGCAGTAATAGCCTGGCGCGATGAACAAGATAGCGTATGTATTGAACAACTCTCTCCACTGTTTGCTATGCTGATTGAACAGTTAAATCAAAATATAGCGTTAACTGACCATGATATTTTCACACTCATTCATTCTGTACTCACTGACTTGTCTGAGCCTGAAATTTATCTGCAAATTCAAGAACTCAAAAACCTCTTAACTCGACTACAATTAATCCAAACTCCCCATGATTTTAAAGAGGTACAAGGATGACTTCAGCCGCGGCATCACATCATGACGACCTAGGGGATCAACTGCATAATCCAGCCTTTTTACAAGACTTAAGGCAGCAAATGATTAAATTTGCTTTTTTACAGTTGTCCTCACTTCCGCAAGCTGAAGATGTAGTGCAAGAGGCCTTAACGAGCGCTTTTCAAAATTTAGATTCATTTAAAGGGCGGGCTGCATTCAAAACATGGGTATTCGCTATTTTAAAAAATAAAATTATTGATGTGGTTCGGCAAAAGTCACGTTTGGTTGCGATGTCTGAATTATTGAAAGATGAGGAAAGCGAACTCAGTGTTGATGAATTGTTTGATGCTTCAGGACACTGGCATAAATATGAGGCACCTCAAGCATGGCAAAGCCCAGAAGAAATGATGGAGCAGTCAGATTTCTGGATAATTTTTGAAGCTTGTTTAGACCATTTGCCAGCCAAATATGCTCAAGTTTTTATGATGAGAGAAGTGGTGGAACTGAGTTCTAATGAGATTTGTAGCAAGCTAGAGTTATCTATTTCCAACTTTAATGTGTTGATGTATCGAAGTCGTACCCGTTTACGGGAATGCTTAGAAAATAAATGGTTACTGAATGAGGATTGTTCATGTTGACATGTCGACAAGCCACTCAATTGTTGTCTGAAAAACAAGATAGACCACTTTTTTTACGTGAGCAAAGTAGTTTACAACTGCATTTGTTGGCATGCCGATCATGCCGCCGTTATGCAAAACAGATCAAAACAATTAGTCAGCTTTCTAAAGCATTTAAAAATTTGGATAACTAACTTTAGTTAAAAATTTATTTATTGCTGGCCTTAACACGCTAAAAGCTTACATACTATAAAAGTAAAGGAATTTTTAAGACAGGATGAAACGTGAATTTAAAGAATCTTGAAGCATTTTATTGGGTTGTGACTTTAAATAGCTTCAATAAGGCCGCGACTAAATTACAAACGACACAGCCTGCGGTATCTCAAAAAATCACATCTCTTGAAAATGAATTAGGTTTTAAAGTTTTAGATCGAAGCATGCGGCAGTTTAAACTGACCCATAAAGGTATGACCTTATTTAAGTATGCCGAAAAGTTTATGCGCCTAGAAACCGATCTGGTCGCAGAACTGACCGAAAACCAGCACCTGACGGGAACCATCCGTTTAGGCGTTTCCGAAACCATTGTATATACGTGGCTCGTTGAATATATTGAAAAAGTTCAACAAGAGTTCCCAAAAATTTCAGTCGAAATTGTGGTTGACCTGACACCTAACTTACAAGAAGGCGTTCGTACAGGTGACTTGGACATGGCGTTTTTACTTGGACCAACGTTGGCTTTTGAGTGTATTGAACAGTCGCTATGTAACTTTGAGCTGAGCTTCTTGGCAGCACCTTCATTTAAAGGTGGAATTGGGCAAATGTCTTTTAAAGCCTTAATGTCGCATACCATTTTAACCTATCCAAAAATTACCTATCCCTATAAAGAATTAAAGGCCAAAATGAAAGAAAAGGGCATTGATGAGCCGCTTTCAATTACCAGTTATTCATTAGCGACTTTATTACGTCTTGCCGAGCAGGGCTTGGGTATTGCAGTCGTACCGACTTTAACGGCGTTAAAGGAAATTACCGATGGTCGGCTGGAAATATTAAATACGCCTATTCGCTTAAAGACCTTTCATTTCACCTCTATTTATATTCATGGCAATGATGTTGCCTTGAAAGAAAAACTGACAGAAGTTGCTGTAAAAGTGTCGGCAAGTGCCATGAAAAGACTCAATGAGCAAATCAAAAAATAAGCAGGATTGATGATCTTTTCATCTCATTTTTCTTATCTAAATTACTGCTGCTTGTATGCAAAGTCATAAAAGCAGCTTATATAGTTTGATAAGTAAAATTTATCCTGACTTTTAATAAAATTAAAAAATAATAAAAATCAAAAACTTAAAAATTTTAATTTATGTAAAAAGTCTTATTGTTCGTAGGGATTAGCTATGTTTTATTTGAGATACAAGATTTGATCACCGATTAAGTTGATTGGGGAATAGGGAATCTTTGTCATTTTAAAGGATTAAAGAATATCGTTTGGGACGAAAAATGGTGTTCTTGGTTCAACTTGAAATAGCGTTGTTAAGCTCAAATGGATGAGGAACGCATTAATATGTCTTTACTGAAATCTTCTTTTTTATCAGATCGCCAATGGGCCATTGTTGCCTCAATCTTTATGATGGCGACCTCTGCAATGGGGCCAGGATTTTTAACCCAAACTGCTGTATTTACAGTGAAGTTAGGTGCTGCATTTGGCTTTGCAATTTTAGTTTCCATTCTGATTGATTATGTTGTTCAACAAAACATTTGGCGAGTGGTGACACTTACTCAAATGCGTGCATCGGATATTGCCAATAAAGCATTACCGGGTAGTGGTTATTTACTGGCGTTTCTGGTGATTTTGGGCGGTTTTTTCTTTAGTGTGGGTAACATTGCAGGTGCAGCCTTAGGTTTAAATGCACTTTTTGGCCTCGACACAAAGTGGGGCGGTATTTTAAGTGGTGCCTTAGCGATTTTGATTTTTGCATCAAGAAAAGCAACGCTTGCCATGGATAAAAGCATGATCGTGTTGGGATTGCTTAAAATCCTGCTGATTATTATTGTTGCTGTCATTGTAATGCCTCCAGTGGGTCAAGCTGTACATCAAACTTTTGCGCCAGATCATATCGACTTTGCCATTATTACCACCATTGTGGGTGGTACAGTGGGTGGCTATATCTGTTATGCAGGTGCGCATCGCTTACTCGATAAAGGCGCTGTTGGCCCTGAAAATATTGATGAAGTTGCTAAAGCTGCAACCAAAGGCATTGTTGTCGTTGGTATCATGCGCTACGTATTGTTTTTAGCGTTTTTAGGTGTGGTGGTGAGCGGTGCAACGATTGATTTAGCTAGCCATGACGCCAATCCAGCAGCCCAAGCATTCCAATATGCAGCGGGTACATTCGGTTTTAAATTATTTGGTTTAATTTTCTGGGCAGCAGGTATTAGTAGCACCATCGGCGCAGCATATACTTCGGTTTCATTCTTTACTGCATTTAAAAAGAACTTAACACCAAAACAAACCAACTATACGACCATTACCTTTATCGCATTAGCTTTATTGCTCTATGTGTTATTGGGTGCAACTCCGGCAGGTCTACTCATTTTTGTAGGTGGTTTTAATGGTTTGGTGTTGCCAATTGGCCTTACAATTTTTGTGTATGTAGCAGCGTGCCGTAAAGATTTAATGGGTAATTATAACTATCCAAAATGGTTGCTTATTTTGGGTGGGTTAACATGTCTGTTGACATGGTGGATGGGCTATATGTCATTTACGACAGTATTTAACTATTTGATCAAGCTTTAAGCCAGACTTTGTTAAGTGATAAAGGAATAATGCCATGTTTGTAGATTTAAATAGTGATTTGGGTGAAAGCTTTGGCTCATGGAAAATGGGTAATGATGATCAGATTTTACCTGTCGTGACCAGTGCCAATATTGCTTGTGGCTTCCATGCTGGCGACCCACTCGGCATTTTAAAAACGGTTCGTAAAGCAGTGGAGCTTGGTGTGACTGTTGGCGCTCATGTGTCTTATCCAGACCTTGTTGGTTTTGGTCGCCGTAATATGGATTTGTCACGTGACGAGCTGATTGCCGATGTGCTTTACCAAATTTCTGCACTCGATGGTTTGGCTAAAGTAGCAGGCTCAAAAGTGCAATACGTTAAACCACATGGCGCGCTCTATAACACCATTGCCCATGACCAAGCTCAAGCAGCAGCTGTGATTGATGCAATTAAAATGTATAACCCTGAACTGGTTTTAGTGGCTTTGGCTGGGTCGAACTTAGTGGAACAGGCACGAGCTGCGGGTTTAAAAGTTGTGTCTGAAGCTTTTGCAGACCGTGCTTATAACAGCGATGGCTCGCTGGTATCTCGTCGTCTAGAAGGTGCGGTTTTACACGACTCGGCATTTGTTGCGAGCCGTGTGGTGTCTATGCTTAAAAATGGTGGAGTTGAGTCAATTGACGGCGTATTTACCCCAATTCAAGCCGACACCATTTGCCTACATGGCGATACCGACGGTGCGCTAGAGATGTCGGCTGCCATTAAAGCCGAGCTTGTAAAAAACAATATTGAAATCCGCCCGTTTGTAAATAAAGCATAAGGATGAGCACCATGTATAAGGATATTAAAGTCGACCCAGCTCAGCTTGAAGCTGCATTAGATGCGCGTTTAAAAATCCGTGCAGGTTTTGATAAACCGACAGCAGGCATGGCTGCGGGCATGACGCAGGTCAACATGATTTCGGTGCCAAAAGAGTGGGCGTATGACTTTTTACTCTATGCACACCGTAACCCGCAAAGCTGTCCAGTGCTTGATGTGCTCGAAGAAGGTATCTATGCAACTAAGCTTGCCGCAGACTCAGACATCCGCACTGACTTCCCACGTTATCGCATTTGGAAAGATGGCGAAATGGTCGATGAAGTGACCGATGCAAGAGAGATTTATAATGCTCATCCTGATTTGGTGACTTTCTTAATTGGTTGCAGTTTTTCGTTTGAAACAGCTTTGCAAGAAGCAGGTATTGAAGTTCGCCATATTCATGACGATACCAATGTGCCGATGTATTTGAGCAATATAAAGTGCCAACCAGCAGGGCGTATTTCAGGAAACATGGTGGTTTCCATGCGACCAATTCCATCGCATCAAATTAGTGAAGCGGTAAAAATTACTGCACGTATGCCAAGTGTACATGGTGCGCCTGTACATATTGGTCACCCTGAAAGCTTAGGAATTTTGGATGTAAATAAGCCCGACTTTGGCGATGCTTCTCGTATTGAAGCAGGTGAAATTCCAGTATTTTGGGCGTGTGGCGTAACGCCGCAAGCGGCTGTCATGAACTCGAAAATTCCTTTTGCGATTAGTCATGCACCGGGTCACATGTTTATTACCGACATTCCTGACCGTGCTTGGATTGGCTAACTGGACTAAAGAAGAATTAAAAGGATAAGCAAATGCGTTTTTTATCGGTAAACGCCGATTGTTTTCTAATTGAGCTTGCGAGCTTAGAGGAAACTTTGGCGTTGTACAATAAATTGCAAAATACGCAATTGAATGGAATTAAAGACTTAGTCCCCGCTGCAAAAACAATTTTGGTTTTCTTTAATGAGATCGAAACCAACTTTAAAACGCTGGTTGCTTCAATTCAGAGCCTAAAAGTTGATTCTGGATTTGAGCGTAGCAGCCAAGAAGTGATTGTACCGATTCGTTACGATGGCGAAGACCTTGCGCAGGTTGCAGAGCTACAAGGGCTGACTGTTGCAGATGTGATTAGAAAACATCACCAAAGCGTGTGGAATGTGGCTTTTATTGGTTTTGCGCCGGGCTTTGCGTATATGAGCAGCCCCGATAAGCCTTTTACCGATATTCCACGCTTAACGGTTCCTCGTAAAAAAATACCGTCAGGCTCTTTGGGCTTGGCTGGAAAATACTCTGGTATTTACCCAAAAGACAGTCCGGGTGGTTGGCAGCTGATCGGGACAACATCAGAGAAAATGTGGGATTTAGAGCGTAAAAATCCTGCATTGCTGTTACCGGGTATGACCGTACATTTTGAAGATGTGACGCATAATCCAACTATTGTGACTGTACCACAGCAAATTACGCCTAAGGTTGAGCCGAAACAATCGGTGCCACTGTTTAAGATTACTGCACCAATTTTACAGATGCTCATTCAAGACGAAGGGCGATTAAACCAGACCAATATTGGGGTTGGCGTGGCGGGTGCAATGGACTTGTCTGCCATGCACAGTGCTAACCGTATTGTCGGTAATCCAACCGATACACCAGTCATTGAAGTTTTAAATGGTGGTTTAAAAGCCAAAATGCAGCATGCAGGCGTTATTGCGGTGGCAGGTGCCATTTCAAACATTCGTGTGAAATTTGCCGACGGACAAACCGCAGACTTTGCAAGCTATCAACCGATTGATTTAGATGAAGGCGATGAATTTCAAATTCAGCCACCGACCGCAGGCTTAAGAAACTATCTAGCAGTTCGTGGTGGTATAGACGTTGAACCAGTACTCAATAGTGCTTCGTTTGACAGCTTGGCAGTGTTAGGGCCAGAGCCTTTAAAGCTTGGAGATACCATTTACCAAGGACAGGTCAAGGCAACCAATATTAGCGTAAATGAAGTGGGCAAAAGTGACTTGCCAAAAGCTGGCGAAGTCGTTGAGCTAGATATTGTGATGGGGCCACGTACAGACTGGTTTGAACAAGACAGTATTGAACTGCTATGTCAGCAAGAATGGCTGGTGACCAATGAAAGCAACCGAGTCGGGCTAAGACTTTCAGGTGAGCAGCCTTTATCTCGCAAAATTACCCATGAACTGGAAAGTGAAGGCACATGTATTGGTGCTTTGCAGATTCCACCGAGTGGTCAGCCCGTTTTGTTTATGAATGATCACCCTTTAACGGGCGGATATCCAGTCATTGGCTCTGTTGCTAAACACCATTGGGATTTGGTGGCACAGATTCCGGCAGGTTGCCGCATCAAATTTAAAAAAATTGCCGAATTTACAGATTTTGAGAATGAAAGATGAATACAGAAAAATTATTGATTGCTAACCGTGGTGAAATTGCCGTTCGTATTATTCATGCTTGCCGTGATATGGGAATTTCATCGGTCGCGTTATATGCAGATGATGATATTGGCAGCATGCATGTCGAACTTGCAGATGAAGCATGGGGCTTGGCTGGCGCAACTGCCAGTGAAACCTATTTAAATATCCCTGCGATTATTGAAGTTGCAAAGAAATCGAAAGCAACCATGGTGCATCCGGGTTATGGCTTTTTATCTGAACGTGCTGAGTTTGCCCAAGCTGTGATTGATGCTGGCTTAAAATGGGTCGGGCCATCACCAAGCGCCATTGAAAAACTAGGTGATAAAATCGAAGCACGTAAAATTGCTGCTTCAGTTGGTGCACCGTTAGTTCAAGGTACGCAAGATCCACTCAACAATGCAGATGAAGCTTTGGAGTTTGCTAAACTGTTTGGCTTGCCGATTGCTATTAAAGCCGCATTTGGTGGTGGTGGCCGTGGCTTAAAAGTTGCGTGGAAACTCGAAGAAGTGAAAGAGTTTTATGAGTCGGCAGTACGCGAGGCAAAAGCTGCCTTTGGTCGTGGTGAATGTTTTGTCGAGCAATATCTTGATAAACCGCGCCATGTAGAGGCACAAGTCATAGCCGACCAACATGGCAACATTGTGGTACTGGGCACACGTGATTGCTCGTTGCAACGCCGTAACCAAAAGTTAGTCGAAGAAGCACCAGCACCATTTGTTAGCGATGAGATTTATCAGCAAATTTTAACTTCGGCAAAAAACATTTGTCAGGCCGCAAACTATGTCGGTGCGGGAACAGTTGAATATTTACTGAGTCGTGACGGCAAGCTTTCATTCTTAGAAGTAAATACGCGTTTGCAAGTTGAACACCCTGTGACTGAAGAAACCTCAAAAGTTGATTTGGTGGTTGAGCAAATTCGCGTGGCACAAGGTGAAGTGCTTTCTATTAAAGAAACACCAAAGGCACAAGGTCATGCCATTGAGTTTCGTATAAATGCCGAAGACCCAGCACGTGGTTTTATTCCTGCATTTGGTGTGTTGAGTTTATTTGAAGCACCATTTGGTAACGGTGTACGAGTCGATACAGGTGTTCGTACTGGATCATTAGTGTCTAGTCACTTTGACTCACTCATGGCAAAACTGATTGTCACTGGTCCAACCCGTGAAGTTGCAATTGCTCGCGCTAAACGTGCCTTGAAGCAATTTAAAATTGAAGGTGTGGCATCAGTTTTAGACTTTCACCGTGCAGTACTCAATGAACCTGACTTTACAGATGAGTTTAATGTACACACGCGTTGGATCGAAAATGACTTTAAACAAGAGTTGAAACCGACTAAACGCGGCATTCCAAACCATCAACAGCCAATGCTACTCAGCTACATTGAAATTGATGGCAAGTTACACCGTTTAGGTTTACCTGCGGGTATGTTTGCACAAGGTCCAGCTACCGCAGTTCAGGCACAGACAGCCGAGCCAGAAGTGAGTGTCGAGCATTTACTTGCCCCAATTAATGGTGTGATTAGCGCTTGGAAAGTCGAAAATGGTGAGCAAGTGACAGAAGGCCAAGTGGTTGCCATTATGGAAGCTATGAAAATGGAAGTGCAGGTACTTGCGCACCGTAGTGGTATTATTCAGATTGGTGCAGAGAAGGGTGCAACTTGCCATGCAGAAACTGTTATTGCGAGTATTAATTAAGTTTTGAATAAATGATTTGACCTGATTTTGTTTTTAGTTAGATTGGGTCAAATCGAATGCTTATTAATTAACTCAATCAGGCATTTTTCAGGTTTTCATTAACCATTTACACCTTGAAAGCGTGTACGGGTTGTGAGATATTTGTCACAGTTTGGTGGTATAAATATTGATCACTGTATTTAAAGCTCGCTTATGCGAGCTTTAATTTTTAGCCCAGTTTAAGCATTTCTCACTTAATGAGCTGGCGGCATAAAAATAATTTGAGAATTTGGCACTCACTCAAAGGCGAATTGAAGAAAGCGAATGAAAATTCTACCTTCATCTGAATATGATCAAATTCTAAAATACAGTGTCTATTGGCTCGTCATCTCGATTGTGATTGGAGTCGTCGCGGGGCTGGCATCGACTTTAATTTTTGTTGCTTTTGATATCTCAAATAAAGTCCGAAGTCTGCATCACTGGCTCATCTACTTTTTGCCTTTTGTAGGCTTTGGTATTGGTTATCTCATTAAAAAATATGGTTCACCGATTGAACGCGGAACACATTTACTCCTAGATGAAATTCACCAACCCAAGTCGTTTATTCCAAAACGAATGAGTCCTATCATTTTTATCACCTCAATTTTAACGCAGTTGTTTGGTGGTTCGGCAGGGCGTGAGGCACCTGCAGTTCAGCTTTCGGGTGCCTTAATTGACCACCTAAGCCATATATTAAAAATCTCGGAAGATAACCGAAAAATCTGTTTAATCGCCAGTATCGGTGCTGGCTTTGCAGGGGTGTTTGGCTTGCCTTTGGCAGGTGCAATCTATGGTTTGGAAATTACAGCTTTAGGTAACTTAAGATATTCAGCCATTTTCCCATGTTTTGTGTCGGCGCTTATTGCATCGACCATCCCTGAACTATTCGATATTGTTCATCCGCACATCTACTATGTGATTAGTGAGTTTCCAGCGATTCATTTTGGCGTGCTCATGAGCTTGATTGCAGCGGGGGTAGTGTTTGGCTTTGCTGCACGTTTCTTTATTGCTGCCATTCACTTGGCGAGTGACCTTTTTTATAAATACATTCGCTATTTGCCATTAAGAACAATGGTAGGCGGTATTATCATTATGCTACTTACGCTGTTTACTGCGCATCAGCAATACAACGGTTTGGGTACAGATAAGATCATTGCATCTTTTTATGTACCGATTGAATTTTACGACTTTTTTAATAAGACTGTTTTTACCGCCATTACTTTAGGTTCGGGCTTTAAAGGTGGTGAAATTACGCCACTGTTTTATGTGGGGGCGACATTAGGTAATGCTTTAGGGGCGGTTTTAAACCTACCCATTTCACTGCTTGCAGGCTTAGGGTTAGTCAGTTTGTTTTCTGGGGCAAGTAAGGCACCGTTAACGTCTATTATTTTAGCGATTGAACTATTTGGAATGAATGTTGCCACTTACGCCATTATTACCTGTTTATTGGCAGCGCTATTTTCAGGGGATTGTGGGTTGTATCGCCGTAAAAAGTTGATGGATTAGAAAGGGTTTTAAATAGGCTTGATTATAATCTGGCCTATTTTTTATATTTAAATATGAGAGTTTTATTTTAAAATTACGTTTAGTTTATTTTTTATATTAATAAATTTTTGCTATTATTCATTTTGAAAAAATTAGAATGGTACAAAAATGACAAGTCCTACTTTTTTAAGAGATCTTTCTTACGAACAATTACAAGATCTTTCAGAAAATGATATTCAACAGATTTTAAATGCAGAAAATTTATATTGGCAAAATAAGCCATTTACTAAATATTATATTGTAGTAAATGGTGCTAAAACAAAAAATGGTGGGCTTATTCGAGCTTCTGGACACCATTCAAAATTAAAAGGAATTTCACTAGCATTGGTGGGTGATGAAGCAATTTATGCAGATGGTACAACAGCAAAAATTATTACAGGTGCTGGTGAAGCTTTAACTATAGAAGGGCAATCAGTAGCTTTAATTGGTTCCCGTTTAGATAATAATGATGAAATTATAGAGAGTCCAAATAAGTCAGTTTATATATGTATATATAATGATGGGCCAAAACCTTTAGATTTTTTAAATAATAAATAAATGGATAAGTAAGATGTCGAAAGGTTTTGCAATCCATAATGCTATTACTGATCATGGTGGAATTGTTCCCTCAACTCAAATGATAAGTTCCCAAATGGGTAACTTATTTGTTCGTGCTGGGGATGGGCATGTTTGTCCTAAGTGCAGATGTTGGTCTACAGTTATTAAAAGTCATGATCATGTGATTTTTGATGGAAAACCAGTTGCTTATGTAGGTGATAAACTGTCGTGTGGGGCTACACTTTTACCTCAACAAAGTCATGTTGTTGGTGAGAGTGGTAGTCCTTATTCTCAGAAAACAAATCAGGCCTCAGCCACTCAAGAAAAGTTTGATGAGCAACTTAAAATTGTTTTTGAGGAGGGTATGAACGATATATTTAAATACATTGATTGTCGGGTTAAAGTCGGTGGAAGATTTCAAGATGGTAAGCTTGATTTAAATGGTAACACCACGCGGTTTTATACAGAGAAACAAGAGCCTATTACTGAGATAGAGTTTGTTCTTAAAGATAATATAGTTTATTTTCATGATTTATAAGAGAATTTTATGACTTGGTCTGAAACCCCTAAAAGTCTTCTAAATATTTTTACAAATAAAAAAGAAGGTAGTATTAAAGAAGTAAAGATTGAAACTCCATCTAGACCGCTAACGAATGGTGAAATTAAATTAGCAACCTCTGTCTTTAAAAATTCAATAAATTACACAACAGTAAAGATATTTTTTGGAAGTTTTTTTCCGCTTAAATCTCAAAATGAAGATACATTCGTTACTCCGAATGGCAGTATATATATAATGCCTAAACATTATAGAGATGATTATAGTTTGGAGGATATTTCTTATAAGAAGATTTTTCTTCATGAGCTTGGTCATGTTTGGCAACATCAACGTAAACTTATTGTTCTAGCTAATGCTGGAGCATTGCAAGCTTGTTCTGTTCTTAGTAATTTTAAATATGATCCTTATATATACAATATATGGGAAAGCCCAACTGTTGCTGAGTTTGTTAAATATAAAAATACGACTAAAAGATTTTTAGACTATAATTTAGAATCACAGGCTGAAATTTTGGCTGACTATTGGTTGTTAAAAAATAATTATGATGTGAGTTATATGCTTGAAAGAAATAGAAAGAATGTTGTAGGTAAGAGTAGAGATAAAGTTCTTGCTATGTATGAACAAAAAATTCGTCAAGTAATAAAATAAATACACGAGGAACTATTAAAGTGAAAAATTCGTCTGTTGGTAATAAAGTAATATTGGTTATTTTTGGTATATTTTTCTTGTATTTATGCTATATCGCATTTGGTTTTTTTTCTAAAAAAGAAGAAAATAAAATTAAGGTAAATATAAGTAACTCAGATATACATTTTCTATTAAATAAAGATGGAATAATAGTTCATGGGTATGAAGTAAGAAGCTTGGTTGATAAGAAAGAAAATAGTTTAGAATATAAGGAAATTTTGCAAAAAAATGTTGAAAAAAGAGTAGCCGAGATTGTTATTGGTAATTATAAAAGCAACGGAATTGAAGAAAAGAAACCTTACTATATTTCTATTTCAAGAGAGGGACTTTTTAATGAGCCCGGGGTGGTAATGCAAACATTAAATTTTTGTATTAAAGATCACAATATATTTTCTTCTAAAGGTGATGAAGAAAGCTTTGTACGTGAATGCATTAATTAGTATGAATTACAGTTTTCATATTTTTGTTCACTAAAAAGGTTCTCTGTCTTCTATCAAATTTTTGGAAGCTGGCAAAGACCGGTGTCCATAGAATAACTTTTGGAAAGACATGGAAGATTAGTCGAAAAATGGTTAAGAAAATAGCAATAAAGATGCCTTATCACTATTTGAAGAATAGCCATTTTTCTATGATATGGACTTGCTGTTTTGTGGCTTCAATTAGGTGAGGAGAATTCTCTGAAGTCCATGTTTCATCGCACCAATCGCAAGCATCGTAGAAAGATTCGAGCCAAGCAGGATAGTAAATTATATTATCTGGAAGATCTCTTGGAGCACCCATAAAACCTGTTTCTAAATTACTGAAAATAGTACATAGCTGAACTGGGCTTAGATTGTTTTCTTGATAATTATTTAAAATATTTAAAAAAAATCGAGCTGCTAATATTTCTGCTTCAATACAATTATATGAAAAAATAGGGTCTGTTAAGTTTATGATTCGCAGTAATAAAGAATTATAGTCATTAAATGGTAGTAGTAATTCGGTAAAAAAATCTATATGGACATCTTCGTTTTCTTCAATATATTTATTAATCTTTTCTGTTCTTTCTTGAGCTGAATATTCTCCATAATAAAACTCGATATATAAAGGCTTTAATGTCATTAGATAACTCTAAACATTTTTATAATGAAAATATATCATACTAAAAATATTAGAAATTTCATAATGAACTAAACCATAACTTAAACCTATTAAATAAATTTTATTCCCCAACCACTCTACTTTAATACAAATGTCATTTCCTACGCTTGACGATAACGAAAGTGAATAATATCCTTTCTTTCTAGTAGGATGGAAAGAGGACATCTTAGGATGTGCTGGTCTCTTTGGCACCAGTCTGCTAACTCTTTTCGTTCTGCTACCATAATTATCTAGTAGAGATAGCTATTTCATTCTTGAGTTTTTATTTAATTTTTATAACTAGACAAACAGATCCTACATATCAATATTCAATTAGTTTTTAAATCTTCCAAATTTGAAAGTAATTTAAAACTTAACTGCTCTACTTTAATACAAATGTCATTTCCTACGCTTGACGATAACAAAAGCGAATACTATCCTTTGCGGGCTGGCCTACATTGCCAGTCGGTTTTAGCAGACCGTTTTCATCTAGATCATCAAAGAAGTAATTTTTTGGTGGTGAACTCGTTCGTCTCCCTTCGTAGCGGTAGGACGGAGGAGGGACGCCTTCGGGCGTGCCAGTTCCTAGATGACTGGTCTGCTAACCCTTCTTCGTTCTGCCACCATAATCATTTAGCAGTGATCTGGTAGAACTTCTATTTCATCTAGGAGTCCGCTATGCGTATAAATTCTTCTCAATTTTTGGCCTTTGCCAAAATCTCTCTATTTATACCGTTTAAACAGCCTATAAATCGGTTTAATCGACTCTAGGTTTTCTGCACTTTAAGAATCGTTTCGACTCAAAAATCATAGCAACAATAAACCCGAGATAGGCGAGCACATCTTTATTGTGCCGCTTTTGCATGCCTGTTTTTAGCACTCATTTTAAGAGTGACGGCATTTCTATCTCTTTTATATACAACAAAAAATTATTTTAAACGGTACAACTATGTCACCTTTAGTACTTTCTACACGTGCTTTAAAAGTTGTGAATAAAGCAATTGATTTATTTCACCATCACGGATTTCATCTCGTGGGCGTCGATAGAATTATCAAAGAGTCTGAAATTACAAAAATGACTTTTTATCATCACTTCCAGTCCAAAGCGCGTTTTATCGAAATCTGCCTACTCGTGCAAAAAGAACGGCTACAAGACAAAGTCATTGCAACGGTGGAATATGACCAAGACTCAAGCGTGCGAGACAAACTCAACAAACTGTATTATTTACACACTGACTTAGAAGGGCCGTATTACCTGTTATTTAAAGCCATTTTTGAAACTAAAAATACCTACTCCAACGCCTACCAAACTGCCATTCGATATAGAACTTGGCTGACCAATGAAATCTATAGCCAGCTTAGATTACTAAAAGCCGATGCCTCATTTCATGATGCCAAACTACTTCTGCATATAATTGAAGGAAGCATTATTCAAAGGCTCAGTCATAACGATGTAGATGAGCGGGATAAGCAATTCGAATATTTCATAACAATCCTTTCGTAGAAATATTTAAAAAAATAAAAGCCCGTAATAGGGCTTTTATTTATTAGGGCGGGTTAAAACTTAAGTTTTTTAAGTCCACGGCTCACGCCATTTTGTAGAGCGGCTTTAATAATCGGGCCAATAAAAGGAACACGACCTTTAAAGCTAATGGTGTAATTCAAACGAGTTCGGTTATTTCCCAAGTCAGTAAATTGCATTACACCGCGATGCGCCTTAATTGGGCTAATCCCGCTTGTGATCGCGTACTCGATCAGTTCATTTTCTTTATAGACTAAATTTGTTTCAACAAATGAAGGTGTAAACGGAATAGACATCTTGCGGGCAGAGCCAACCCCATTACGTGCATCCTTGCCATTACTAATACGAGTAACTTTAGCAGGAGCAAAAAGTTTGCTTAGGTTTTCATGTTCACTCAAGGCTGCAAAGACCTTGTCTATAGGTGCATCAAATTCTTGTACGATGTTGATTTTTTGAGTTTTTAACATCTTGTTCCCTCTAAAGTAAATTTGACATGAGTAATTGTCAGAATTTGGATATTAGCACGCTTTTCGCTAGGGTGGAATTCTAGTTCGTCAGACTGATTTCACCTTTATATTGCACCTTTTACTGGGCTAATGAAGCCTTAATTTATTTGCATTTGCGCAATATGCCTTACGTGAAAAATAACAATCGTTGCAAACCGTAAAGAAAGCCTCCTCATAATCAAAGGACATGAAAGGAAATAGAGGAATAACAATATGCGTGCTCTTACTTACCACGGTGCAGAAGATGTTCGAGTAGAAACAGTTGCCGACCCCATTATTCAAGAACCAGATGACATTATTTTACGCGTAACCGCCACAGCCATATGTGGCTCTGATTTACATTTATACCGAGGCAAAATCCCTAGAACCGAACATGGCGATATTTTTGGGCATGAGTTTATGGGCGTGGTTGAAGAAGTCGGCCCAGCCGTTACCCATGTGAAAAAAGGCGACCGTGTAATCGTCCCTTTTGTGATTGCCTGTGGTGAATGTTTCTTTTGCCAACTTGACCTGACCGCTGCTTGTGAAACCACCAATACAGGGCGTGGTGCAATTATTAATAAAAAGCAGATTCCACCAGGCGCAGCTTTGTTTGGTTATAGCCACTTATATGGCGGTGTACCGGGTGGCCAAGCAGAATATGTGCGTGTGCCAAAAGCCAATAAAGGCCCTTTTAAAGTGCCCGGCTCATTGTCTGATGAAAAAGTACTTTTCTTGACCGATATTTTACCCACCGCTTGGCAAGCCGTGACCAATGCCCAAGTGACTCGTGGCTCAACCGTTGCAATTTATGGTGCAGGGCCAGTCGGACTATTAAGCGCCGCTTGTGCCAAGATGCTTGGTGCAGAAAAAATATTTATGGTCGATCACAATGAATATCGATTGAACTATGCGGCGGCAACCTATGGCGCTATTCCGGTTAATTTTGTTGAAGTCGATGCGGCCGAATTTATTATTCAAAATACGGACAATTATCGTGGCGTCGATGCGGTGATTGATGCAATTGGTTTTGAGGCAAAAGGCAGTGTCATTGAAACAGTCCTGACCAATTTAAAGCTTGAAGGTTCAAGTGGTGCAGCACTTCGTCAATGTATAGCCGCGGTTCGTCGTGGTGGTGTGGTGAGTGTACCGGGTGTATATGCAGGCCCAATTCATGGCTTTTTATTTGGCGATGCATTTGATAAAGGACTGACTTTTAAAATGGGCCAAACCCATGTACATCAATATTTACCGCTTTTATTAGAATTTATTGAACGTGGTGATTTGTCACCTGAAACCATTATTACCCACCGTATGAAATTAGAAGACGCCGCAGAGGGTTATCGTATTTTTAATGAAAGAGAAGAGGACTGTCGTAAGGTAATTCTACTTCCTTAATACGCTCTCTTATAATCCATTCTTAAGCCTCTTCGTGAAAGGGGCTTTTTTGTTTTGAAATGCACAATTTTGAGTGCAACTTTTTATTTTTGAACTTAAACCGCACCTAAACGGTCCAAGTTTAGTATTACTTTTAACCAAAAGCGTAATACTAAGCTGGCATGTCCTTTGCATAGTCATAACTAATTAAAAGTGATCTAGGGTTCCGATACTTTACGTATGACTGGACCGAGAGTTCACGGTTCCTAGCGAACTACACGGAGGGATAAAAGCCCGGGAGGAAGTCTAAAACTATCCGACAGGAGTAGCTATGAACACTACAAGTTATCATAACAATCAGGCGATTTGGACCGAACTTTTACCCGGAGGACATCACTGGTCGGGTCGTATTCAAAAGGGAACTATTCTTAGATTTACATCGCTTGGCACTCAGGCAAATGTTTCTTTGTTTTGTGTAAATGCTGCCGATGTGCTTGAACGTTTTAACATGCCCGACAGTTTAAAAGGGCAACACACCGCCTATTTAAAAGCTTCCAATGTATTGTACTCAGACCTTGGCCGTGTCATGGCTTCCATTGTTCGTGATGATCATGGTTGGAATGATGCACTTTGTGGCCCAAGCCGACCAGAACAAATTGAAAAGCAATTTGGGATACGTACATTTCAAGATGCCCGCAATGATATGTACCAAAACGGCTTAGACAGCTTACTCATTGAAATGTGTAAATACGGGCTTGCCAGTCAAGACCTGAGTGCCACGGTTAATCTATTTTCTAAAGTTACACCAGATGAAAACGGTGCTTTGTCTTATGTCAGTTCTGATAACACCAATCAAAGCATTGAACTGCGTTTTGAAATGGACTGCCTGCTATTTTTATCTGCTGCGCCGCATGGTTTAGACACCAGCCCAAGCTATCAACCAGCCGATATTCAACTCAGTTTATTTAAAGCCAATTCTTTAACAGATAGCGATATTTGTCGTGATGCATGTTCGCAAAATCAGCGCGCGTTTCAAAACACTGCCCGCTACTACGCGCTTAGCAATATTTAAATCAGGAGAAGCATCATGACAGTTTTACAATCATTTGAAAAAGCAGTTTTAAATGAAGTTTGTCCTGCGGGTGAAGCGTGGATGTGCGAGGTTAAAAAAGGCCAATATTTTCGAATTATTGACCTTGAGGGAAATCAAGCGGTCGATACTTTGTTTATGAGTGCCGAAAACCCGACTGAGCGTTATAGCGCAATGGATACTTTGGCTATCAACCAACAAATCTATTTAGAAAAGGGCACCAAGCTCTATAGTAACTTTGGTCGTCCAATTGCCATTATTCATGATGATAACTGTGGTCGCCATGACACCATTGGTGGTGCCTGTTCATGTGAAAGTAATACGGTTCGCTATGCACATGAAACGTATCCAATGCATAGTTGTCGTAACAACTTTATGTATGCCTTGGCAAAACACCCGATTGCAAAAAAGCATGGCTTAAATGTCCGTCACATCGGCCCAAACATTAACTTTTTTATGAATGTGCCTGTGACACCAGACGGACAGCTTAAATTTGATGATGGAATTTCAGGGCCGGGGAAATATGTCGAAGTTCGGGCAGAAATGGATTTAATTGTTTTAATTTCTAATTGCCCCCAGCTCAATAATCCATGTAATGCCTACAACCCAACCAAAATTCAACTGGTTGTCCGTGAAGCGGAAGGGGTGTAAGCATGTTTAAAAAAGTTCTAATTGCTAACCGTGGTGCAATTGCCTGTCGCGTAATTCGCACCCTTAAAAAACTCGGGATCGTTTCGGTTGCAGTTTACTCCGAAGCCGACCGTGATTCGTTACACGTGACTTTGGCCGATGAAGCTTTCCTAATTGGTCCTGCACCTGCCCATCAAAGTTATTTAAATATTGAAAAAATCCTTGAGGTAGCGAAACAATCTGGTGCAGAAGCCATTCACCCCGGGTATGGTTTTTTGTCTGAAAATGCCGAGTTTTGTGATTTGTGCGAAAGCCAAGGTATCGCTTTTATTGGGCCAACTTCAAGCCAAATGCTCGATTTTGGTTTAAAACATACCGCGCGTGAGCTGGCTATTAAAAGCAATGTGCCTTTACTTCCGGGTAGCTCATTACTGGCTAATGAGGCCGAGGCCTTGTTTGAGGCAGCCCGTATTGGTTATCCAGTCATGCTAAAAAGTACCGCGGGCGGTGGTGGTATTGGTATGCGTCTGGTCTGGAACGAAACCGAGTTAAAAGATGCCTATCAAACCGTGTCTTATTTGGCGCAGGTCAATTTTAAAGATGCAGGTTTGTATTTAGAAAAATTTGTACAAAATGCACGCCACATCGAAGTACAAATTTTTGGTGATGGGCAAGGGCAAGTTTTAGCGTTGGGTGAGCGTGATTGTTCGGTGCAACGCCGTAATCAGAAGGTCATTGAAGAAACACCCGCGCCCCACTTAAATGAACAACAACGTGACTACCTGCAAAAAGTTGCGATTCAACTGATGCAGTCGGTGAACTACCGCTCGGCAGGCACGGTTGAGTTTGTTATGGACACCGAAACCCAAGAGTTTTATTTCTTAGAGGTCAACACGCGTTTGCAAGTCGAGCACGGTGTGACTGAACAAGTGTTTGGTGTCGACTTAGTCGAGTGGATGGTTACATTGGCAAGTGGCGATTGGTCCGCACCAACAGAACAGTTAGAGCCAACAGGACATTCCATTCAAGTTCGTCTTTATGCCGAAGACCCAATTAAACAGTTCCAGCCGAGTGCAGGCCTGCTTACACACGTTAAATTTGACCCGCAAGCACGAGTCGAAACATGGGTTGAAACAGGTTCAACGGTATCGTCTTTTTATGACCCAATGATTGCCAAAATCATTGTGACTGCTGCAACACGGGACCAAGCCATACATGCAATGAGTGCTAGCCTTGCCAACACGCAAGTCGCTGGTATCGAAACCAATCTGGAATATTTGCAAAACATTATTGCTTGCAATGTGTTTGCGTTAGGTACTCAAACTACTCGATTTTTAAATACGTTTGAATGGAAAACTCAAAAAATTGAGGTGTTGCAGGCTGGTATTCAAACCGCCATTCAAGACGTAACAGGTCGATTAGGTTATTGGGATGTTGGGGTGCCGCCATCAGGTGCCATCGATCCACTCAGTTTAACTGTGGCAAACCAGCTTTTAGCCAATGAGCCAAATACCGCAGGGCTTGAATGTACCTTGCAAGGACCAACTTTAAAGTTTCACTGCGACAGCCAAATTGTGATTACGGGCGGTGAGATGCTTTCAAAACTTGATGGAGAACTTGTGCCGATATGGCAAACCATCAATGTGAAAAAAGGCCAAGTTTTAAAATGTGGGCTTATCCGTTCAGGCTGCCGTAGCTATATAGGCGTGAAAGGTGGTTTCGATGTTCCTGAGTATTTAGGGTCACAGGCGACTTTCACTTTAGGGCAGTTTGGTGGGCATGCAGGCCGTAATTTATTAATTGGTGATATGCTGCCGATTACTGAATATTCCGCTCAATCGACCACAGCTTTAGCTCAAGCACAAATTCCAAGCTTTACCCAAAACTGGGAAATTGCAGTCATGTATGGCCCACATGGCGCGCCAGATTTTTTCACCAAACAAGATATTGATACCTTCTTTGCCAACGAGTTTGAAATTCACTATAACTCAAGCCGTACAGGCATTCGTTTAATTGGACCAAAACCTGAGTGGGCACGTGAAGACGGCGGTGAGGCAGGTTTACATCCTTCCAATATTCACGATAGTGCTTATGCCATTGGCGCAATTGATTTTACTGGCGATATGCCAATTATTTTGGGTCCGGATGGTCCAAGCTTAGGCGGCTTTGTTTGCCCTGCGGTAGTCATTCATTCCGAGCTTTGGAAAATTGGGCAATTAAAAGCAGGCGATAAGGTCAAATTTATACCTGTGAGTTATGCGCAAGCAAAAATACTCGATCAAAAATATCATCAAAGTTTAACCGCGACTGATACAACTCAGATTAATTTTAATCCAGCTATTCAAGCAGAACCTGACACTTTAAAAGATGCCGTTTTAGCAACTTTAGACAGTGAAGCTGACTTACCAAGCGTGACCTATCGACCAGCAGGAAATAGCTATTTGTTGGTGGAATATGGCGAATTAGTACTCGACCTAAACTTACGCTTCCGTATTCATGCACTCATGCAATGGGTCAAAGATCAAAACATTCAGGGCATTATCGACTTAACACCGGGCATTCGTTCACTACAAATTCATTTTGATTCAATCCAGCTCGATCAACTGGAGCTTCTACAGAAACTTCAACAAGCAGAAGCCGAGTTACCTGATATTCAAAATATGCAGGTGCCTTCACGGACTGTCTATTTGCCTTTGGCTTGGGAAGATTCACAAACTCAGCTTGCTACCGAGCGCTATACGCAAATTGTTCGTCCAGATGCGCCTTGGTGCCCAGATAACGTCGAGTTTATTCGCCGTATTAATGGCTTAGCTTCTAAGCAAGCAGTTAAAGATGTGGTCTATAGTGCGAACTATTTGGTGATGGGTTTAGGTGATGTGTATTTAGGTGCACCTGTTGCAACACCACTGGACCCACGCCAACGCTTAGTCACCACAAAATATAATCCGGCACGAACTTGGACGCCTGAAAATGCCGTCGGTATTGGCGGTGCTTATATGTGTGTGTACGGTATGGAAGGGCCGGGTGGCTATCAGTTTGTTGGCCGTACCACTCAAATGTGGAGTCGTTACCGTAAAAATGCCAATTTTGAAAAAGGCAAACCATGGTTATTACGCTTTTTTGACCAAGTTAAGTTTTATGAAGTTTCTGAGACTGAACTTCTACAAATGCGTGAAGACTTTAAGGCAGGTCGTCTAAAACTTCGTATTGAAGATGGTGTGCTTAACTTAAAAGAATACAACGAGTTTTTAAAAACACATCAAGACAGCATTCAAGCCTTTAAAGATACACAACAAGCCAATTTCGAGGCTGAACGCCGCCGTTGGCACGAAGCGGGCTTACAGGAATACATCTCTGAAAGTCTAGATGCTGTTGATGAAGGCGAAACTGTGGTTATTCCTGAAGGAGGCTGTGCAGTCGAATCACACATGCCGGGTTCAATCTGGAAAATCGAATGTGCATCAGGAGATATTGTTGAAGAAGGTGCAACCCTTGCAGTGATTGAGGCAATGAAAATTGAAATTCCGATTATTGCGCCTGAACGCATGAAGGTTGAAACCATTACCATTGAAAAAGGGCAAACCGTAAAAACAGGACAAGTGCTATTTACCTTGGCGCCTGTTGCTTAAACCAAAAGAGAGCATCAATATTGATGCTCTCTTTTTATCTTATGCTTCGTTCAAATGCTTTAATACTTTATGACCATGTTCAACCGCTTTTAACTTAATTGCAGACTCTGAATGACCTGATAACGGCGAAACTTCATAAAGCAAGAATGTGCTACTTAACTGCATTTGCGTATATTGAATTGAATATTGAACCGCTTTTAAAAAGCTATCGATTAAGTTTTCCCGATCATTCACCATATCGTCTTCTTTTTGCCCGACTGTCATACTAATAATGACTTTTTTGTCTTTTAATTTATCGCCTTGAGAGCCATAAGCAAACTGATAAGTAAAAACTTCATCAAACCATAACTTCAAAATTGCCGGCATATTAAACCAGAACATTGGATATTGCAGGATGATGGTGTCGTGGCGTAACAAGGCTTCTTGTTCGGCACTCACGTCAATTTGGTAGTCTGGATAAAGTTGGAAAATATCTCGTACTTCAAGGTCCGGATAGGTTTTTATAAGTTCATTCACTATCGTTTTATTTGCAATTGATTGAGTGTAGTAGGGATGGGCCAAAATAAGTAAAGCCATAATAATGCCTTGTAGCTATAAAAATCATAGTCACTATAATTTTTATAGTAAGAGTGTACAATAACTATCAAAGTTGATAGGTGGCGTTAAAAATGGCAAATACTGAAAATAAATGTGAAATCAGCATGAATGGAAAAACGTATCCATGTCATATCAGTATGGCTATGGATTTGGTGGGTGGAAAATGGAAAGGCGTTATTTTGTATTATCTAAAAGATGGGCCAAAACGTTTTAATGAAATCAATCAATTAATGCCCACCATCACAGAAATGACCTTAAGCCTTCAACTTAAACAATTAGAGCAAAGTGGCTTAATCTCTCGAACCGTTTATGGTGAAAAAGCACCGATTAAGGTGGTCTATGAAATGACCGAATTAGGTCAGGCTTTTAAACCTGTTTTAGAGTCTTTATCTGTCTGGGCGCATACGATGATTAATCAGTCATAAGACTAAAAACATTAAAGTATTGAATAAATTAGACTATGTGCGTGTGAATGAGGCATTTATTTCTTTTATTTTCACACAATTTAAAAAAGAGTTATTAAAAATGAATGGTAATGAGTCTACTTTAATTAAAGAAGATTTTCCTGTTTCTTGGATGTATAAGTCAGGCAATGTTGAATATTTATCTATTCCATATATTCATGGTGACATTTGTATCTTTGGACTGCCTTTAAGTGAGGTTGATAATGAATTCACTGTAACAGACTTTCCCAAAAAAACTCGAACAATTTATTCACTTTGTTCTACTAAATTTTATCCTTATCTTAACCGTATGATCGAATTAGAGTTAAATGAAAAAGTAGAATTTATGTTGATAGGTTTGCAGCATGAATATATTGATTTTAATAAGAGTTTTTTTGATGACTTTAGTGAAATGAGCAAAGCTTTAAGTAAAAAATACTTTCCTAAATTAAAAGTGTTCAAATATGGATTTGATGAACTCTATGTCAATGAATGCAGAATATATCCTAATTTAGGTGACATCACAGAAATTATAGAGAAAATGCCCGCTTTAGAGATATTAGAGATTAATGGAGCATTTGAATTAACAAAGTCTTTAAATTTCAAATATTTAAAATCATTGTCTATAGAGGTGGATTTAGGTATTGAAGACTGCAACGATGTTATGGCAATTAGCCAAACGACCCTTGATTTTATAATGAGTTCAAAAATTAGTGAACTAGAAAATTTTGAACTCATTATTAATAATAATGACTTGAAATATAATCTAAATTTAGAACTTTTTAAAAGTTTAGACTTAGATAAATTAAACAAAGTTTCTATATCTGGAAGCTTTCAAAAAGATTTAGAAGTTGAAATCTATAATTTATTGAGTAGCAAAGTTAAAAATATACGGATTAACAAATGATTTCTCTAATTTTGTTGCTGTTTAATTTGCGTTAAAAGCTAATGATAATATTTAAAGCCCCATCCCTGTGCATGGGGCTTTTTTCTGCCCAAAAATCACTCATAAATATCCATCAAACCCATCAAAACTCCGCTTAAAAATTGGCACATTTTCTGCATCTCATATCAGTAATACAAAAACTGAATTTGGTAATACCAAGCTAGAGGTGCGATATGAACGATGTAAAACCTGTGATTCAACCAAAGCCAACTTTAAAAGCCTTTTTAGTCGAATTGCTCAGCGTACGTGCAGGCATATATATCAAGCAAAACAATCAGCTGCCTAAGACAAAAGGATAAGACTGTGGCAAAACAAAAGCTTGCTCGAATCAGTATTACCGTACCTGAAACGACACTTAACGCACTCGATCAAAAAATTGTCGAGCAGAACTATGAAAGTCGCTCGCAAGCCATTGTCGACATGATTAATAAACACCTGATTGCGGAGCAGGCACAGGCCAATGAAGTCATGGTGGGCACTTTGACGCTACTTTATGACGCTAGCCAAATGACCTTACGCAATCAATTGGTCGATTTACAACAACAGTTTTTAGCACAGGTGATTAGTTCACTTCATATTCAGCTCGACCAACAAAAGATATTGCAAGTCATGTTAATGCAGGGCGCGAGCTCTGAGCTTAGACAAATTAGCCAGCAATTTATTGTGCTGAAAGGGGTAATCAAAGGCCATCTAGAACTGATGGATGCCGTCATGCCGCCTATACAGCAAAATGACTAAATGAGGAGTAGCGTGTTGAAAAATTTATGGACCATCCAAGACTGGAAAACAGCATATCAAAACGGGCAAATCCATCTTGAAGATCTGATCAGCTATGTTGCAGAAATTAAAAATGATGATCATGCATGGATTGAAATTGCATCGAACGAGCAGATTCAATCGCAAATTGATATTTTAAAAGACCAGAGTATTGCTGACTTACCTCTATATGGTGTGCCATTTGCAGTTAAAGACAACATTGATGTCGCTGGCTTTCACACTACTGCTGCCTGTAAAGAAGTTCAATATTTAGCGACTCAAGACGCTACCGTAGTTGCCAAGCTGAAAAAAGCAGGGGCGATTGTGGTTGGTAAAACCAACCTCGATCAGTTTGCGACTGGGTTGGTGGGCGTTCGCTCTCCCTATGGCGCAGTAAAAAATAGTTTTAACCCCGAATATATCAGCGGTGGATCAAGCTCTGGCTCGTCAGTAGTGGTTGCAAACGGCATTGTGCCTTTTAGTCTAGGAACAGATACGGCGGGGTCAGGGCGTGTTCCTGCTGGCCATAACAATATTGTGGGCCTTAAACCGACAAAAGGCTGGTTTTCTACCACAGGTCTAATTCCTGCCTGTCGGACTATTGATGTCATTTCTATTTTTTCACTGCATATTGATGATGCGTGGACCGTTGCCAATTTAATGCAGGGCTATGATGAAACAGATGAATATTCACGAATACATCCAGCCAATATACCGACTCAATTTTCTAAACGAAAAATTGCCATTCCAGCTCAGCTTGAGTTTTATGGTGATATTGAATCTGAAAAAGCCTTTTTAGTTGCAATTGAGCGCGTAAAAAAACTGGGCTATGAAGTTGAGAGTATTGATTTCAGCGTGTTTAATGAACTTGCTGCCGCACTGTATAACGATGCTTGGGTAGCGGAAAGAACAGTCGCCGTTGAACGCATGACAACACGTGAAAAGGCTCATCCAGTCATTGCCCAGATTATTGCGCAGGCAGATAAATTCAAGGCAATAAATGCACTTCAAGCCGAATATAACCGCGCAGTATTAGCTCGAAAAATTAATATGGCATTACAACCTTTTGATGCCTTGATGGTTCCGACAGCGCCAACCATTTACACCATTGCCGAGGTTGAAGCCGATCCTTTAACTAAAAATGCGCACATGGGGGCCTATACCAACTTTGTTAATTTTGCTGACCTTTCTGCTTTAGCTTTACCTAATGTACTTCGTGAAGACGGTCTACCAAGCGGTGTAACCTTTATTGCACCAGCTTGGCACGATCAGGCACTCGCCAATTTTGCGCAGCTTTGGCAAACCGAGACATCGCTGAGTTTAGGTAAATCAACTCAACATTATCAAAAAAGTATAAACATCCATTCGAATCATTCAGTACAGCTTGCCGTTGTGGGAGCACATTTAACAGGCATGCCCCTTAATTTTCAGCTCACTAGCCGTAATGCCACTTTGCTCAAGAAAACTCAGACGGCAGATGCTTATAAACTCTTTGCCTTAAAAAATACCACACCACCAAAGCCAGGCCTGCAGTGCGATGCAGCAGGTACGTCAATTGAAGTCGAAGTATGGGATGTTCCTTTAGCAAATTTTGGAGCCATTGTGGCTGAAGTACCTGCACCACTTGGTATTGGGAACCTGAAAGTAAAAGATGGTACATGGGTTAAAGGCTTTATTTGCGAAGCGTATGCCATTCAGGATGCAATCGATATTAGCCATTTTGGAGGTTGGCGAGCTTACATACAGTCACTCAATCAAACCGCTCAAAGTGTCGTTAGTAAAAATGTTGGGGAAGTTTCTATATGATTAAAAAAGCGTTGTTATCCGTATCTATTTTATCGGCAGTTGTATTGGGTGGATGTGACAATACGGCTAAAGTGCCCGAGGCTAAACAAGATGCTCAGGCAGCCGCAAATTCAAAACCAATTACCATCGGCTATAGTGATTGGCCGGGCTGGGTGGCTTGGCAAGTGGCTATTGAAAAAGGCTGGTTAAAAGAAGCAGGGTTAAATGTAGAGTTTAAATGGTTTGATTATTCCGCGTCGCTTTCGGCTTTTTCGGCAAATCAGCTCGACGCTGTGTTGGTCACCAATGGCGATAACTTGGTAACAGCTTCGGGCGGTACGCAAGGCATGATGATCATGGCAACAGATTATTCTGCGGGCAATGATGTCATTATTGCAAAAGAGGGCATTAATACCATTCAAGACTTAAAAGGAAAATCGATCGGTGTCGAAAAAGGCTTGGTTGACCATCTTTTATTGGCAACAGCTTTAACCGACCATAACATTAAATCAAATGAGGTAAAGCTGGTAAATTCAGCGACGAACCAATTACCTCAAGTGTTTAATAGCCCAGATATTTCCGCGATTGCTGTTTGGCAACCCGTTGCAGGTCAGGCATTAAAAGCAGTGGCAGGCTCTAAAATTATCTATACCTCTAAAGACAAGCCGGGTTTAATTTACGACACCTTAACAGTCAACATGAGTCATTTAACAGCTCATCAAGAGGAATGGAAAAAAATCATTCAAGTGTGGGATAAAACAGTTAAATATATTAATGACCCTGCAACCCATGCCGATGCGGTTAAAATTATGGCAAACCGTTCAGGGGTTGATCCAAAGCAATATGAGTTGATGGTCAGCGGTACGCATCTATTAGATATCAATGCCAATAAAAAAGTATTTACTAAATCTCAAGGCTTTGACTCGATTTATGGCTCTAGCTACCACGTCAATAAATTTAACCTTGGAAACGGTATTTATAAAACTGAACAAAATGTAGATGGGCTAATTTATCCAACACTCATCGAACAACTCAAATAAGCCCAATCAATAAAAAAGCCCAAGATGAACTTGGGCTTTCTAATGTCTTTCTTATTTTTCTGTACTGACCTGAGTCATACGCGGTATTTTCGGTAAGTCTTGTAAAGCAGGGTCAAGCTCATCTTCTTCAGCGTGAACTAAATAATCTACCCGTGAACGGAGCTGTTTAAACTCAGGTGTGCTCATCAAATCGAGTGAGCGTGGACGCGGCAAATTAACTTCAATAATTTCCTTAATTTCACCTGGGTTGGCTTTGAGTGCCACAATTCGGTCTGCCAGTAAAATGGCCTCATCCATGTCATGGGTTACAAAAATAATGGTGATATCAATGTTGTGCCATAAATCCATTAAATGCTTTTGCATTTTTTGACGGGTGTGTGGGTCGAGTGCACCAAAAGGTTCATCCATGAGTAAAATTTTAGGTTGATTAACCAAGGCTCTAGCAATCGCAACACGCTGTTTCATGCCACCAGAAAGTTGGAGTGGATACTGATTTTCATATTTTTCTAAACCAATAATATTGATCCATTCGCGTGCTTGCGCCTCTGCTGTCATTTGACTAGCGCCGCGCATTTGCGGGCCAAACATCACGTTTTCTTTTACAGTTTTCCATGGGAAAAGGGTATAGCCCTGAAACACCATGCCGCGTTCAGGACATGGCCCCGTAATGCATTCGCCGTCTACTAAAACTTCTCCACTATGGTATGGGTCTAAACCTGCAATAACACGGCTTAGCGTCGATTTACCGCAGCCAGAAGGGCCAATCACACAAATAAATTCTCTTTTATGAATTTTTAAATCGAGCTTATTTAAAACAGTACGTTCAGTTTGACCATGTTTAAAAACTTGGCTCAGTTGTTTAGCTTCTAAAATCACAGGACGTTCATAAATTTTTTGAAAGTATTCATGCGCGTTAAATGTTGAATCGTTCATTATTTTGCTCCTACTTTCCAAGTGAACACCCGCTCACCTAATTTCATTAATACCCAATCACAGACCAGTCCAATCACTCCAATAATCAAAATAGCCGCATAAACATTGTCAAAGTTTTGATAGCGTGCCTGTTGGGTAATGAACCATGTAATACCTGAAGTCGTACCAATCAACTCCGAAACAATTAAATAGGTCCAAGCCCAGCCCAATAGCACACGTAAGTCACGGTAAATATCAGGTAAGGCAGCAGGGATCACCACATGGAATAAACTTTTGAGCTTATTGGTGCCAAGCGTATAACCAGCTTCAATTAAGCTTCGATCAACCATTCGTGTGGTATTGGCAATAATGAGAATTTGCTGAAAAAGAGTGCCGATCACAATAATGGCAATTTTAGGTGCGTCATTAATCCCTAAAATTGCCACTGCAAGCGCACCAAATGCAGGTGCAGGTAAGTAACGGAAAAACTCGACAAACGGTTCTGTTAACAGGGATATCCGCTTAGAAAAACCACACAAAATACCCAGTGGAATCCCAATTAAGGAAGAGATAAAAAAAGCTGAAAATACCAGTTTAATACTGTGCCATAAACTTTGATGAAACCATGGCGAATCAGGTTGTTCTGGTGGTGTGGTAAATGCGGTGACCAAAGCCTTAGCGACTTCATGGGGAGCGGGTAAATAAATTGGATTGACTAAAATACCTTGTGGTGGTGCAGAATCTCGATTGACTGCATTTTGTGCTTCGAGATAGAACACATTTTTATCAACGCGACTTCCTACTTGTAAGTAAGGAACACTGCCTGAACTTGTGATTTGTACTTGAGGATGCCAAACAAAAGGTAAGTAACTGATTGCGCACCAAAGACATATTTGAATAACGAAAGAACAAATACTGAGAATCAGCTTGTTCTTTTGCGTAAATTCCTTTGCAACATAACCCATATCGGGAGCTCCCCATTTTGATCAGTATTACGATTTTCATAAAACGTAATATTGTTAAGCAAAATAGGTGCCATCTTTAAGGTGCTCTAGATGAGTTAAGAAGATGAGGGAACTAAAGTTTCATGTAAATACACCCAATAACACTTTTTATCTTCTACTTTGATGCAGGCTGTGGAAGTCCGTACTGTTTCGGTTTCACTTGTTTGCTGATGTTCCTGATATTGCACCCAACAGTAATTTTCAAATTCGTATAAGGCTGTGCTTTTAAGAATAGTGATTTTTAAAGAGGGCTTTTTTCCAATATTTTGACTAAATAAGTTTTTAACTTCGGCTAAACCAATACTCTGACCTTGAACCGTAACCATCTTAAAATTTTGATCAAAACTGTTTAAAAGTGGTGTGAGACTTTGTTCTGCATTTTTGCCTGTAAATACATTTTCTATTAAAACATGTAGATCAATGACACTTTGAATGGCTTGATCCATTTGATTAAACATGGGTTTTCTCCTTTAAAACGGGAATGAGTGAAAGTAAGCAGAGTAAAGCTGCAATTAAAAAAGTATGTTGATAGCGAAGTAGATCGCTTGAGCCAGACATCAAGTTATATATCGAAATGAGAACAACAGTACCGACACTAAATGAAACTTGTCGATTAATATTCCAGAGCGCAACATATTTGTTGTATAGACCAACAAAAATAAGTAGATTTTTTAATATTAAATCCAAGATTAATGTGCAAATTAAAATATTAGAGGCATTAGCGTAAGTTAAAACGTAGCCATATTGCTCATCAGCTCAAAAGTATTGTGATTAAATAATATTAAGTATATCTATGCCTACACAAATGGACAGTACACTTAGAATACTGGTGGCAGTATTAATATCAGTAAATAAAAAGAGTAAGGCATATGAGCCAGAAGGCTACGAATCATAATTTCTGAGAAAATAAAACATAGATCGAATAAAATTCTCTTAGCTTGAGCCATTACATTCATCAAAATAATAATTTGTAATTTTTATAAAAAAACCATGTTTCAAGCAAAAAACTATAGAAAAATATGGTCGCGTACGGAGAGTATGTTTTTTAGTGCTAGGGAAGAATTAAATTAATTTTAAAAAAATATGACAGGTAGACAGATTAGTCTTGACAAATTTATTAGCTTTAGGTAAGGGCTGAATTTTTGTTAACTAAGCTTGAGTTGTTACTAACCAAATAGAATTAACTTTAATG
>NZ_JBIUCQ010000024.1:0-30778 GCF_044538495.1 Acinetobacter sp. ABJ_C4_1
CCAACTTATCATCAAATTCATCACTTAAAGCAATCAATTCAATCTCAAGTAACTGTTTTTCAACAAGTTTCTATCTGCATCACCGCCGATGGATGTGCATTATAGACTATAAACTTACCTTTGCAAGCCCTTTCTCAAACTTTATTACTTAACCGATCACTTTTTAGGCTTTTTGATATAAATTAGATGAGATATTAAACTTTTTTTAGTTAATCAACTTCATGTAGAATAGATTATTCGTGCAATTGATTTGGCATTAACTCACCATGTGGCACTCCGCTAAGAAAGTATTATTCTGCATACTTGTAGTGTTTGCTACGAGCGGGCCTGCGTATGCCAATTCAAAACATAACTTCTATGTGCTGACTTTATCTATTTTAAGTTATAGCAAATGGGAGAATGTAAGCACCCCTACTCTTTGTGTAATTGATAATGCTTCAATTACGTCTACTTTTCAGTCTTATATTCAGCAATTATCTTATAACTATCGTGTACAGACAGTTAATGCTAAAGATTTTCCCAAGTCTCATTGCCAAGCTGTTTATTTCTCTACAACTTCCCCTCAACAACAACAAAATTTAATTCAGAATTATCCATATCGTTCTTTGCTTTCTTTAAGTATTAATAATCCAGAATGTGAAGTTGGTAGTATCTTTTGTTTATATGACCAAAATAATTACACCACTTTTAAAGTTAACTTAGATGCATTAAGCCATTCCAAGGTCCATATTGATCCAAGAGTATTACTCTTGGCTAAGAATGCGGAGTAATGGCTATGATATCTAAGTTGTATCAGTCAACTTCTCTACACGCACTTTTTAGAAAATCTCAATTTACTATTTTTGCTATTACTTTTTTTATTTGCTCTTTTACGTTTGTGTCAATTTCCGTTTTTACTATGGAAACTTATGCAAAGCAGAATTTGCAGTTACTCAGCCATACACTTCTGGAGCGTATTCAGCCTGCTGTAGTATTTAACGATAAAATTACGATAGAACAGATCTTAAATGAATATACGAATGATCACTCTATCCGAGCGATTCATATTTATGATTCTGAACATCATTTAATTGCGCAAAGTTTTAAATTATCGAGTCAAACTTCTGTTCTAGAAGGATGGTTTGATCATTGGTTTTTAAATGAGCCTGTACATTTAACGATTTATCATCACCAACAGAATGTAGGTGAATTAACGCTTTTTGGTAGTTCTGAAAAAATATTGCAATTTTTAAAGATGATTATGGTCGGCCTTGCATTTGCGATGCTATTTATTGTTTGTGCTTTGCTGTGGTCAGTGAATTTGACTTATCGTCAAATCATGCAAGCGATTTACCCACTCACAAATATTGCCCAGATCGTAAGTGAACAAAAAGCTTATAATCTTCGTTTTCCGTATAACCGGATTAAAGAGTTTCAAGATTTAAATACCGTTTTTAACGAGTTACTTGAAGAAATTCAGATTTGGGATAATCAGCTACAAAAGGAAAATCGTAAATTATCGTTTCAAGCTCATCATGACCAACTCACCCTTTTACCGAATAGACATTATTTTTATCAAATATTGTTAGATATGTTTGAAGATAAGGATTTTGACAACAAGTCAGCCCTATTATTCATAGATAACAATAACTTCAAATCAATTAATGATCAGTTCGGTCATTTAGCTGGTGATGAAGTATTAAAAGAGATGGCGAAAAGATTACAAACACGTTTAAGACATCAAGATTTCATTGCCCGTCTAGGTGGTGATGAATTTGCGGTCATTTTGCATTCCATTACGCATGCTGATCATTTAATATCTATTGCTGAAAATTTACTCGAAAGCTGTAAAGAACCTTTGCATCTAAATGATCAAACGATTTATTTCAGTTTTAGTGTAGGGATTGCTTTATCCCAATTTGCGTCTAGTCCAGAAGATTTCATTATGCAAGCAGATCAAGCGATGTATAAGGCTAAGACTTCTGAGCAACATTGGTTTATTTATAAACCAGAGAATTAAATTTAGGCTAATCTATGAATACAAGATCTTTAAAACTCTCCTTTATTGCATTGCTGTGCATTGCTCTTGCAGGCTGCTTGAGTTTTGGTCCTTTGAAATACCGCCAAGTAAAAATGCTAAAAAAAGAGGGGTTTGTTCTGACTAATGAAGGCTGGACTCTAGGTTTACCAGAACGCTTATTATTTGATTTTAATGATGCAACATTAAAACAAAGTCATGAAGCAGAACTAGTACGCTTAGCAAATCAATTGAATAAATATGATTTGAATAAATTAAAAATTGTTGGTCATACTGACGATGTAGGTAATCCTGAGTACAACCAGAAGTTATCAGAAGAACGCGCGCAAAGTGTTGCAGACCTCTTCTTGACTCGTGGATTTAAAAAGGAAAATATTTACGTTATTGGGCGCGGTTCAACTCAACCATATGTACCAAATACAACTAATGAAAATCGAGCAATCAACCGTCGTGTTGCAATCGTCATTATTCCTTAATTTTCTAATTATAAAAAAGCCAATCTTTATGATTGGCTTTTTTGTTTTATACAAGTTCAATAATATCAATAGTCGGAGGTACACGAAATCTTAGGGGAATACCAACCATACCTGTTCCTACGGTAACAAATACATCAGCATGCTCGTGTGAATAAAAACCACGTTTGTGACCTAAAATTGATACTTTTTTCATAATGTAATTAGTTACCCACGGAAGCTCAACCTGTCCCCCATGAGTATGCCCTGATAACATCAAAGGTCGATTAGGTAATTTGGGAACCATATCTACTGTATCTGGATTATGAGAAAGGATTAACCACGGTTTATCTTGTGGTAAGTTTGGCATTAAACGCATATCGGTTTTTCCAGCCCATAGATCACCAATACCAATTAAACGAAATTCGTCAAACTCAACAATTTTACCTTCAATATCCATAACTTCATTGTAGTAAAGTGCATCTTTTAATAATTGTTGGATAGGTGGTCCTGGATATTGTTCATCATGATTTCCAGGAACTGAATAGACTGGAGCTTGAATATCTTTGAGTACAGCCAGTTCTTGTACTAGTTTGTCTTCTGGTTCATAAGTCCAGTCTCCTGCCACAACCACCAAGTCTGGCTGTTGTTCATTGAGTTTTTTTACAATGATTTTAAGTTGGCGTTCGTGACCAGAAAATAAACCTATATGTAAATCAGCAATTAAAGCAACTTTTACAGGCTTATTAAAACGGCGATCTGGATTCAAACGATATTGATGGACATCAACACGTACCATATGCGGTTCTATAAAACGTGCATAAATGAGAATACCGCTTAATAAGAAGATAAAAATGGTTTGATGAATTGAGTAATACCCCATCCAACCTGCATATAAATTAAAGAACCAAAGTGGAATAAGAAGATAAGATAGATAAAAAGCAAGTAAGTGAACAAAAGCTTTAAATGGATGAATCGTTTCAGTGCGCGATTGATGAACCCAAGCTTCAACAATCCCCCACAAGGCAAGTATTGAAAAAATAAAGTAAAAACAAAAAATGATTGAATTTGGGTTCCACATTACGACTCTCGACTTATTTTATATTGATTGCTAGTAATCAAATTCAATATTTATCTTTCAATATGCACGAATTATACTCTAGCTCACCTTATCGCATGTATTGATTATGGCACAATCCTTTCATTCCAAACAGCTTCAAACTCATCAACAGGCTAAAGGCTTTTTGATCAAAGCTTCCCTAATTGTCTGTTCAAGTTTTGCTGTGACTTTGACAGGTTGTAGCACCTTACCCAAACATCGTGTTGAACCCGTTCAATACGCGCGTGATATTGATACCTCTCAAACTTCGCTTGCGAAAATTATTACGCCATTACGTGAGCAAAACCCCAATTTAACGGGTTATCACGTTTTAAATGACCCGTTAGAGGCTTTGGCAGCTCGTTTGAGACTGATTGATAAGGCCGAGAAGACTTTAGATTTACAGTACTATATTTGGGATAATGACAAAATTGGCGCCTTGGCCTTGCATGCCATTATTCGTGCTGCCGATCGTGGCGTTAAAGTGCGTTTATTAATTGACGATAATAATGCTAAAAAGATGGAAGGGGTTTTACTTGCCCTTTCTCAGCATAAAAATATTGAAGTTAAATTATTTAACCCTTACCGTTTTCGCCAATACCGTGCGATGGATATGATTTTAGATTTAAAGCGTATCAATCGTCGTATGCATAATAAGAGCTTTATTGCTGACAATCAGGTTGCGCTGATTGGCGGGCGTAATATGACCAATCAGTATTATAACGTTAGTGATAGTTATCAATTTTCTGACGTTGATGTCATGTTAGTCGGTGCGGCTGTTGATGACATCGTAAATTCTTTTGATGATTACTGGAATCATGAATATGCTTATTCGGTGCAAAGTATTGTCAGTGCTCAATATCACCGTTTACGCTATGAAAGTCTAAAGGAACAACTCGATGCTCATTATCAACAAGCAACAGTTCAAAACTTCCTTGATTTAACTTCTAGATCGCATGCTTTTGATAAATGGCTAGACCATAACATCCAATTTGACTGGGTTAAAGCGGAGGTTGTGAAAGACTCTCCAGATAAAATTAAGTCAAAAGCAAAAAAAGAAGAGCATTTAAATTTCCAATTGATTAATCATTTGGAAAAGCCAGAAAGTAATGTTGATTTGATTTCTGCTTATTTTATTCCGGAAAAGCAAGGCGCTAAAATTTTAAGTTCACTTGCCAAAGAGGGTGTAGAAGTACGAGTTTTAACAAACTCATTTAAAGCCAATGATGTTGCGGTAGTTCATGCATTTTATGGTCGATACCGAAAAGAACTTTTAAAAAACGGCGTACAACTTTATGAGTTTTTACCGACTCCGGATAAACGTAATCTAAATAAAAATACGGATGAGTTAGCAACTAAAGCAAAAGTAAATATGAAAGGTTTAAGCCGCTCAAGTTTGCACACCAAGCTCATGGCTTTAGATGAACAGGTTTTTATTGGATCATTCAACTTTGACCCACGTTCAGCCTATTTAAATACTGAAATTGGTGTAATTTTAGATAGTCCAGCACTCGCTAAAACAATTCATCATACAATGGATGAAAATTTAAATAAGTATGCTTATAAGTTAAAACTTGACTCGAATAATAATATTTATTGGCAACAAGAAACGTCAAACGGCCCTGTAATTTATAAAAAAGAACCAGAAATGAAATGGTGGCAAAAGGCAGGCATGAAGTTTCTTTCATGGCTACCTCTTGAAGGATTTATGTAATTAACTTTTTGGCTTAAGTACTTTTTGATGTAATTGAGCCAAACCTTCTACCATTTTTTGTTGAACTTCTTGAGTTAGACTTTTCACATCGTGCCCTTCTACCGAGATAGCAGGCAATGTTAATAAATGAGCGGTTACTTTCGGCATTTCTAGCACACGCTGAATATGCTCAACAAACGACATCTCACCAATAAATGGTGCAACGGTATCTAATTCACCATGGCGGTTTACATAACAGATTAAACATACCTGTACCGGACGCTTTGCTTCAATAGCAGCTCCAAGTAAACGGCCATGAACTTTCTTAACAGAATGACCATCTGTAGTAGTCGCTTCAGGGAAGAATAAAACTGGAATATTTTGTTTTAAAAATTCGGTAATTTGCTCTCGAATTTTAATAGAGTCACCAGACCCACGCTTAATAAATAAGGTACCACCACCTTTTGCTAAGTTACCAAGAATAGGCCAATTTTCTATTTCTGCTTTAGCCAAAAAGAAAACACGTGCGCCTGAACCTAAAACTGCAATATCGAGCCAAGAAATATGATTACTCACCCATAAAGCTGGTTCTCTAGGGATAGTGCCATGCACTTGAACTTCAAGGTTAAAAACTTGACATAAACGGCGGCAGAAATATTGGACATATCGAGTGTTAACAGGGTTATTTGGATCTTTATATAGTCCATGACGATAAACTAAGTAAAAACCTTCACTGATTGCCGCTGTCGCTGAAGTAACTTTTTTTCCGTATAAACCTATTTTTGAAAATTTCTTTAACGTTGAATTCACTATACTTTGCGTTTGAGTCATAAAATTTCACTAACGATCAATCATTGTTATACCCATCTCGAGCCATTCTATACGTTTCGGAATAAACTTGCATCGCTATGGGATAGAAGCAAATAAAAATAAAATGCATGTAGATAATCTAAAGGATAAGAGTAAACCCTTTCCCCTTTTACTCAAGTTTCCTCTAGAATAAAGTTTTACCCTTTTCAGGATTTATAGCCACGTGGAATTTGTTGATCGGCATCAAGGCGGTGAACGCACAATATTGGTGAGTGTGTCTGTACAATTATTAGATGATCTGGATGCCGAAGAGTTTGCTCTACTTGCACAGTCTGCTGGTGCGGATATTCTTGAGCACGTTAAAGTGCAACGTAATAAGCCAAATCCTAAATTTTTTATTGGTTCAGGTAAAGTCGATGAAATAGCAGAGAAAGTCCAAGAATTAGAAGCTGGACTGGTTATTTTTGACCATGCGTTATCACCCGCTCAAGAACGAAATTTAGAAAGAATATTAAAATGTCGGGTCATTGACCGTACTGGTTTAATTCTAGATATTTTTGCGTTACGTGCCCGCACCCATGAAGGTAAATTACAAGTTGAACTTGCTCAGCTTAAACATTTATCAACTCGCTTGATTCGTGGTTGGTCTGCTGACTTTGAACAACAAAAAGGTGGTATTGGCTTACGTGGTCCTGGTGAAACACAACTGGAAACAGATCGTCGTCTCATTCGTGTGCGTATTACACAGTTAAAAGATAAGTTAGATAAAGTTCATCAAACGCGTATACAAGGACGAGCAGCAAGGCAAAAAGCTTCGATCCCCACCGTATCTTTAGTTGGTTATACCAACGCGGGTAAATCTACATTATTTAATATTTTGGCAAAAAGTGATGTGTATGCAGCCGATCAACTGTTTGCAACACTTGACCCAACCTTACGTCGTTTAGAATGGGATGGTATTGGTACTGTAGTGCTCGCAGACACCGTAGGGTTTGTACGGAACCTACAACATGACTTAGTTGAATCGTTTAAAGCAACGTTAGAAGAAACGCTTGAAGCCACACTACTCTTACATGTGATTGATAGCAGTAGCCATGAAATGTTGGATCAGATTGAAGCTGTTGAAGGGGTATTGAAGGAAATTGGAGCCGATGCCCCTGTCCTTCGTGTATACAACAAAATCGATTTAAGTGGTGAAGAGGCTAAAATTATTTATTCAGAGCCTCATGTTCCTGATCGCGTTTATGTATCTGCACATTCAGGTTTAGGTTTAGATTTGCTACGTCAAGCAGTACAAGAATGTTTAATGGGACAACTTCAACAATTCTCATTAATACTAAAACCTGCTTATGGCAAATTGCGTACCCAGCTTTATGCCTTAAATGTTATCGAATCTGAACATTATGATGATGAAGGGCTATTACACATTGATATACGAATTGCGCCTCATAAGCTTGAGCAGTTAATTCGTCAAGCCAAATTACCTATCGACGAGATATTAGGTGAACGAGCGAGTCAGTTTAAACGACCACTGGAAGAGTTTGAAATCAAGCACTAGATCAGTTAAAACTTGATAAGTACACTTTTAGAGATAAAAAATATGGATAAGATCAAAAGTATAGATTGGGCAGCATGGGTAGGAACTTTTCTACTTATTATCGGTTTTCGTGAAGGCTCAGTCGTCGTTATGCGTGCTTTTGGTCATCCAGAATTAGGAAACTTAGTGGGCTTAATTAGTTTGCTCATCATTTTACTCATTTGGCGTAAATTTAAAAAAATCCCATTAAGACTCGTCGACACCAACAATAAAATTATGAAAGAAAGTGGTTTTGCTTTTTTACCCATTTGTGCAGGCTCGTTAATTATGCTGGTGCATATGGGCAAAGAAATTCCTTTATTTCTCTTTGTACTAGTGGTGAGCACCCTTATCCCTCTGTGGGTCTATGCAAAAATGGCAAAACATTGGTTATAAGGAGAATAAAATGTTTATGATTTTATATGGATTTTTGATCACTCTAGTTGGCTATCTTTGTGCAAAACCTTTAAACCGCCATTTCCCTCAAGTACCTCTCTTAGTTTTCGGTATGTTCATTGTGATTGGTTTATTATCAATCTTGAAAGTTCCTTATGAAGAATACCGACTTTACGTAAACGATTTATTCAGCCACCTATTAGGATATGTCACCGTTGCTTTAGCGATACCGTTGGCTGCAATGCGTTATGACGACTTACCTCTTAAATCGGTGATTGGGATTTTACTTTTTGCAAGTATTAGCGCTGTTGCTTTACCTATGGGCCTCGCTTACTTGTTACATATGTCTGAGCCTACTATTTTGGCTTTTGCGACACGCGCAGTAACTACGCCTATTGCTTTAAATATCGCGACTTTATTACATGCCCCAGAAACATTGGTCACTCTAATTGTGATTTTATCTGGAGTTATTGGTGCAGCCTTTTCACCATTTTTACTTAAACATATTCATGATGAAAGAGCATCAGGTTTAGCTCTAGGCTTAGCTGCGCATGCGATCGGAACTGCTCAAGCTTGGCAACGTGGTCCCGTTGCGGGTCGTTATGCTGCATTTGGTATGGCTTTAAATGGCGTATTTACAGCCATATGGTTACCCACATTCATGCTATCTTTTGGAATACATTGATTAAAAAGTAGTTCAAATAAACATTGAACCAGTTAACAATTCGAAATAAGATGATCTTTTCAAATCTAAAAGGATTTTTGATTATGGGGAAATTTTTTGTTGGAGCGTTGCTCTTATTGGGGATAAATTCAGCTACTTTTGCGGCTGATATTACTGGTATGTGGCAAACGATTGACGATAAAACTGGTACGCCTAAGGCTCATGTAGAAATACGAAAAGAGGCAAATGGTACTTATTCAGGAAAAGTTGTAAAAATTACACCGCGTCCGGGTTATACACCAAAAGAAATTTGTGATAACTGCCCAGCGCCTTATACCAATAAGCATATTGTAGGTTTAGATATCGCGACTGGTTTAAAACAAGTGGATAGTACAACCTATACTGGTGGGAAAATTCTAGACCCAAATACTGGCAAAGTTTACGGATTAAAAGCCAAACTCAGTGCAAATGGTAACCGTCTACACATGCGTGGTTATCTTGGAGTTTCAGCTTTAGGCCGCAATCAAATCTGGATTCGCCTAGAATAAATCTTAAAAAAGAAAAAAAGCCGCTGATGCGGCTTTTTTTTATTACATGACAGGATTAACTACTGAAAAACTTTGCTGGTCTTCAAGACGATAAGCAATTAAGTTTTTACCCCACACACAGCCACCATCTACGTTCTGAATATGTTCACTAATTGTTCTGCCTTCTAGAGCAGCCCAATGACCAAAGAATACTTGATGTGTTTGTGCAGCTTTACTAGGAAATTCAAACCAAGGTAAATAACCTTCTGGCATAGGTGCATCTAAAGTATCTTTAAAACTAAATTCCAAAGTACCTTCTGCATTAGTTAAACGCATGCGTGTTAAATAATTGGTAATACAGCGTAGGCGGTCATTACCAGTTAAGTCATCTGTCCAAAGATCTGGTTTTGAACCATACATTTCAGCTAAAAAGGCATCCAGCACAGACAGGTCATCATGTGCCAATACAGCTTCAACTTCTTTAGCTAAAGCAGCCGTTTTTTCTGCATCCCAAATACAAGGTATACCAGCATGTGTTAGCACAGTTTGTTCATTTGGAAATAAACATAGTGGCTGTTTACGTAACCAGTCGATAAGTTCATCGCCATCTACAGCATCAATAACTTCCTGCGTACGATCTTTTTCTTTAATTTCTTTAAGGCCACGAGCACAAGCAACCAGTGTTAAATCATGATTACCTAATACTGTAGCAGCAGCCCCTCGATCGGCTAGTTTTTTAATAAAACGAAGTGCACCTACCGAGTTTTCTCCACGTGCAACCAAATCACCAGCAAACCAAATAAAATCTTGATCAGGATCAAAACGTATTTCTTTTAAGAGCGCTTTGAGGGCTTCAAAACAACCTTGAACATCACCAATGATATAGTTATAACGCTTGGTCATTTATGCCACCATTTGATCTGCTAAAGCTACAAACTCGGCAAGCGTCAAAGTTTCTGGACGAGCCATTGGGTCGACTCCAGCTTTCTCGAAACCGTCATCTGCCAACATACCTTTAAGACTGTTTCTTAGTGTTTTACGACGCTGAGTAAATACGTGTGCAACCAAACGAGCTAAAGCTTTTTCATCTTTCGCGACAATCGGTTTTTGTTCATAAGGAACCAAACGGAATACAGCACTCGTCACTTTTGGTGGTGGATTAAATGCGCCTGCAGGAACTTCAAATAAAAATGTAGGCTGGCAATAATATTGAATCATTACCGATAAACGACCATATTCTTTTGTATTTGGTTCGGCAGTAATACGTTCCACCACTTCTTTTTGCAACATAAAGTGCATATCTTTAACTTGGCTACCAAACTCCAAGAGATGAAAAAGTAATGGTGTAGAAATGTTATAAGGCAAATTGCCGACAACGCGTAATGGACGACCATCTTTTACAAGCTGGCTAAAATCATATTTTAATGCATCAGCTTCTACGATAGTTAAACGTTCTGGATGTGGTACACGCTCTGGTAAGCCTGCTGCTAAGTCACGGTCTAACTCAACTACAGTCAAAGCATCACATTCTCCAATTAAAGGAGAGGTTAAAGCAGCCAAGCCCGGACCAATTTCAACAATATTATCGCCTGTACGCGGATTAACAGAGCGTACAATTTTGGCAATGACTCGCTGATCATGTAAGAAGTTTTGACCAAAACGTTTACGAGCTTTATGCCCTTCATCTTTCGGGTTTAGGGCATTAATTTGATACATAGAACATTTCCAACATGAAAAATTTAACTCGCTGCCAACGATAAAGCTAAATCGACAGCGACATTTAAACTTGAGCTTTTTGCCAAACCTGTCCCAGCTAAAGACAGAGCAGTACCATGATCGACCGAAGTTCGAATAAACGGTAAGCCCAATGTGATATTAATTGCTTCACCAAAACCTTGTGATTTTAGCACAGGTAAGCCTTGATCATGGTACATGGCAAGAACAGCGTCAGCATTTTTAAGGTGTTCAGGAGTAAATAAAGTATCTGCCGGCATACTTAAACTGATTTTAACGCCTTGAGCCCGGTAAGTTTCAAGTACAGGATTAATAGTATCAATCTCTTCACGACCCAAGTATCCATCTTCACCCGCATGCGGATTTAATCCACATACTAATACTCTCGGATCGGTAATTTTAAACTTGGTTTTTAGGTCATGAAGTAAGATGTCTATCACTTGATGCAAGCGTTGTTTGGTAATTGCATCGGCTACATCTCTTAAAGGTAAATGTGTAGTCGCTAAAGCAACCCGCAAGGTTTTAGTTGCCAGCATCATGACAACGCGTTCTACACCTGCGAACTCTTGGTAATATTCAGTATGACCACTAAACAGAATACCTGCATCATTAATGACCGATTTTTGCACGGGCGCAGTGGCTACCCCTACACTTTTACCAGACATTGCATAATCAGCTGAACGACGTAGTTGTTCTAATACGTAAGCTGCATTAGCTGGGTTTAATTGACCATCGATGACTTCTGTTTTTAATGCTACGTGCTCTATATAAAGCTCGCCTTGCAAACATGATTCAGTTTGCCCTGTATACTCTAAAAACTTGATATCCAAGCCAAGCTTTTGAGCACGTTGTTGCAATAAATTTCGGTCAGCCAAAACAACAACCGGCCGCTCATCAACGCGTTCCGCCAGACTTAAACAAATATCTGGACCAATACCGGCAGGCTCACCAGAAGTGATATATAAGGGATGACTCATATTCAACTCAATTTATATATTACGGATTCGATGATTGAGGCTGAATCTAGCCTCTAACCAACCAAAAGTATGAGCAATTTCAGATACAATTATGGCTATTAAACTCAATAATGTCACAATCATTAACCATTTGCCCCACAGCCAATTGATTCGCAATGAATTTTCTTGCTTAATAAAGCAAAATCCTATTCCCCCGAATAGATATAATAGATAAGGTAATGGAGTAGCATGCATATAAAGACTAATCAAAGCCACACCAACCAAACCACTAAAACCATAATAAAGACAAAATCCATTGAAAAGAATAAGATGCAAGCAAACTAATATTGCCATCCATCCTATAAAAAATTGTATAATTTTGGACACATCCTTTCTCCCCCTTTTTTCAGGTCAGTTTCAACATAGCACATCAGAAAAATGTGGTTTTTAATTTTAAATTAAATCCCCCCATTAAAAATATAGACCGCTTCTTGACCAAGAAAAGTTACATCAAATTATTCTTGTGATTTTAGGTGATCTCGTTTAGAATTTCGGTTCCTTTTGTTTGGACAGATTCCATAGTCCAAACCAACTATAATAGGTAGTGGTTTAATGAAAACTCTCAGCGCTAAGCCAGCTGAAGTTCAACATGACTGGTATGTTGTTGATGCTTCTGGCAAAACTTTAGGTCGCCTTGCGACTGAAATCGCTCGTCGTTTACGCGGTAAGCATAAAACTTCTTATACTCCTCACGTTGACACTGGCGATTACATCGTTGTGATTAATGCTGAACAAATTCAAGTGACTGGTAATAAATCACTTGATAAGAAATATTATCGCCATACTGGTTTCCCTGGTGGTATCCGTGAGACTAACTTCGAGAAGTTAATTGCTCACAAACCTGAAGCTGTTCTTGAAAAAGCGGTTAAAGGCATGTTACCAAAAGGTCCTCTTGGTTATGCAATGATCAAAAAAATGAAAGTGTACGCTGGTACTGAGCATCCTCATGCTGCTCAACAGCCACAAGTTTTGGACATCTAAGGGATACAGCACATGGCTACTAATTATGGTACAGGTCGCCGTAAGACCGCAACTGCACGTGTTTTCTTGTCAGCTGGTACAGGTAAACTCGTTATTAACAACCGTACTTTAGAGCAATATTTCGGTCGTGAAACTGCTCGTATGGTTGTTCGTCAACCTTTAGAACTTTTAGAAGTTACTGAAAAGTTTGACCTTTACATCACTGTTAAAGGTGGTGGTATCGGTGGTCAAGCTGGCGCGATCCGTCACGGTATTACTCGTGCGCTTATCGCTGCTGACGAAACTTTAAAACCTGTTCTACGTCAAGCTGGTTTCGTTACTCGTGATGCTCGTGAAGTTGAACGTAAGAAACTTGGTTTACGTAAAGCTCGTAAACGTCCTCAATTCTCTAAACGTTAATTCGTTTACCGAATCGGACAAAAGCCTTGGTTATTCCAAGGCTTTTTTATTGCTTATTCATTTTAAGCATGAGTGAAACAGATAAATATATGAAACTCTATCTTTGCCACCGTGATTTCCACTCGTATTTTTAGTATTCTAACCGATTCACACAACCATACCTTGTGATATGTCGGTCGAAAACACTTCAATTCAGGGAATTACCCTTTACAGCCATGCTGATGATTTCCGTTCTCACTGGATCCGTTTTTTATTGGCAGAAAAGCAAATTAAATATCAATTGATCGTAACCGATCACGAAGATGAGGATTTAGCCAGTCTAAACCCTTATAACCAATTGCCAATGCTACTTGAGCAAAACCTGAAATTATTTTCGGCACCAATTATTGCTGAATATCTTGATGACCGATATCGTCAAGGCAAGCTTTACGCTGATGCTCCTATGGCACGTGCAGAACAACGTCAATATATTTGGCGTCTTGAAAATGATTGGTTTAAATTGGCCGATCATATGCTCAAACATGCAGATACGTTAAATGTAGAACAAAAACAAAAAGCGCAAAAAGAATTACGTGATACCTTAATTTCTCTTACTCCCCTATTTCAGCATTTCCCTTATTTTATGTCTGAAAATTTTTCAATTTTGGATTGTATGCTCGCCCCAATTTTTGTGAGGCTTAATAGCATGGGAATTGATTTACCAAAGCAGCAGTGTCGGCCTATATTTTTGTACTGTAAACGTATCTTTAGCCGTCCTTCTTTTATTAAATCAATGACGCCCCAAGAGAAAACCCGTTACAATGAACAATTAAATATGGAATAGTGTGATATGTCTGAGCAAACTATTGAGTTAACCCCTACACGCCCTTATCTTGCTCGTGCAATCTATGAATGGATTTGCGACAACCAACTCACACCTTATTTACTTGTTGATGCAACACAGCCACATACGGATGTGCCACAACAATTTGTCAAAGATGGGCAAATCGTTTTAAACATTGTGCCGCATGCTGTACATCAACTACTTATTGGCAATGATGCAATCACTTTCTCAGCACGTTTTGGTGGCGTTTCAAAAGATATTTATGTCCCTATCCAAGCTGTTTTGGGTATATATGCACGCGAGAATGGACAAGGTTTATTCTTTGACCCAGAAGAATATGCCAATGTAGCGCCTGTAGAAGATACACTAGAACCTGAAACACAAGAAACAACTGAACCAACCAAGAAAAAGCCAACATTAAGAATTTTAGATTAATTTTAGAGGAATAAAGTATGGCATTTGATTTAGTCCAATACTTTGCTGAGCAAATAAAAATTCAAAAGCCTCAGCTTTTAAATCAATACCCAGCCAATGAAAAAAATAAGCTGATTGATGAAGTGAATGTGCTCACACTTGGAAAGTTAATCAGCTTATGGCGTCAAGACGACAATAAAATTTATAATGAAATCAAAACTGCCGATCCATTATATATTCAAGAAGTAGCGCGCCATTTAACGACTTCTAAGCACAATGAGTCGATTTTAAAGAATGCTGAACTTGAACAGAGTATTTCAGAAATTTTGACCTTACAGCTAACTGAGCTTAATCAACTTGATGAAACTGGTGGCTTCGGACAAAATGGCTTAAAAGAATTAATTTTAGGACAAGTGGAACATCTATCAGGTCAGGCTGATGATTGGGTTTGGTCAACAAACCATCTAACAGAGTTAATTGGTTCTAAACCTGTTGAACAAGAAGAGCTATCATTGGACGCAACAATGAAGGAGTTCAATCAAATGGTTCATCAAGCTCAACCTCATCATGAAGATTTACATGCTGAAGAACAATCTATCGAAACTTTTATTCCTGCATGGTCGAAAGTTGTCGCACCTCTTGTAGCTTTAGCAATTTTGGGCTACCTCTATTGTATTTATACACAGCTTGTTTAATTTTATTTTAAATATTTAAAAGAGGAACTGATAGTTCCTCTTTTTTCTATTTAAATAAACATAATTTATTAACAAATATTGTTTTAACATTCTATTACAAATATTAAATCTAAAAATGAAAAATATATAATGCAAACATGAACACAATATTAAAAGTATAATGCATAAATAATCTTATAATATTTTTTATAATATGACATTTTTGGTCACTTATTTCCTTAAACATCAATTTCAATCTTCTCTTTCTTGATTGACTTCAAATTGATCAGAAATATAATGATTTTTAACTACTTTTAAATAAAAAAGTAGTAATTATAACTTTATAATCCTGAGAGATAAAAAAATGGCTAAACTTTCTTTAGATAGCTTAACGGAAATTGATGGTTTTATTGCATCTGCACTTGTTGACTCTGAAAGTGGATTATCACTTGCTACACAAGGTGGTGGGGAAATTGATTTAGAACTAGCAGCAGCTGGAAACACGGAAGTCATCCGAGCAAAGCGAAATATCGCCAATGCTTTGAAATTAAATGATAATATTGAAGATATTTTAATTACATTAGGTAAGGCTTACCACTTAATTCGTCCTTTAGAAAGTAATAACAATTTGTTCCTTTACTTAGTACTTGATCGCACCAAATCGAATTTGGCCATGGCTCGCCATGAGTTGAAATCATTTGAAAAAGAGCTCGACTTTAGCTAATTGATTTACTTTGTGCTCTTTATATTAATTATGAAGAGCACATAAACAATCATTATATTAATTAATAAAAATTTAAAATGATACTATGGATAGTTATTGCATAAATATTGCAGTTTCCGGTTTAAGCTTAAAAGTTTCAGATGAATTAAAAATCTTAATCCGTGATTTAATATCTAATCAATATGGTATTAACTGGGTTAATATTTCTAGCAATCATATTGATTTATTAATCATTAACGAAAACTTTTTCGATGCAGATAATATTCAAAACATTCTTCAAAAGAAAAAATTTCCTTATTTAAAAATTACCAAAATACCTTCAGAAAATGGAAATTCTATTTATGAACATACCTTACACCTCCCTTTAGAGAAAACAGAATCGCTGCGCTCTTGGCTACAAAAAAACGTATTATCTTCTTTAAAGTATGCTGCTATTGATTCTCGCTCAGCTTTATCAAATGAAATATCTATTATAGATGAACAATTTATAAGAAATTTGCATAGCCCAGAAAATACCAAATTACATTTATTTGATGATAAAGGCACCTTAGCCATTATTGATAATAGAACTCAAACTGCTTGGGTAGAACCTTCCCGTCAAAAAGCACATACCAATATGAGCTTTAACTTTGCTTTTGCTAAAACATCGGACTTTACTAAGGTTTCTCGTAAAAAAGGTTATTGCTTACAAGATTGGTTATGGAATTTAATTTGGTGTTCAACAGACTTTGAAAATTTAGCTTCAGCTGATGGTTACTTCAAAATCGATCATTGGCCACAACCTTATCAAAAAGAATATAGAAAAATTAGCTTGCAGCTCTCTGCCTGTTTTATACAGGGAGCAAAAGTCACTGAGGTTGCTAAACAACTCAACCAACCAATCGATGTTGTTTTACGTTTTATCACAGCTTGCTTAATGGCAAATAACGGTAAATACGTACCTGCAAATAAGTGTTCGTATGCCCCACAATCGCATTTAGAAAGCTCAAATACTGAAAGTCATTTTTTTAAGAATTTTATAGGAAAGATTAGACGCCGCTTTGGTCTTTAGGGAACGTTATGATTATACAGCAATATAAAATTGTCTTTGCGGGCAGTATGGGGGCTGGAAAGACAGAAGCAATTAAGTCGCTATCTGAAATTCCAATTTTAGGAACAGAAGCATTTAATACAGATGTACAAAGTCATCAAAAATCACAAACAACTGTTGGGATCGATTACGGCGAAATTACCTTAGATGATGGTGTTAAAATTGGCTTATATGGAACACCTGGACAAAGCCGTTTTGATTTTATCTGGTCGGTCATTTGTGAAGGTGCAATTGGTATTATTCTTCTGTTAGATCATAACAGCCCTAGTCCAATTTCTGAATTAGAAAACTACTTAGAAACCTTTAAAAATTATAACAATAATATTGCAATTGGTATTACACATATTGATGAAAATAAAGAATCTTCACTTCAACAGTATCGTAATTGGTTAACAGAAAATGAACTTCAATATCCATTATTTTTTATTGATGCAAGAGAACAAGAGCACATTTTAATGATGGTTGAATCGTTAATTGCATCGCTTGAAGTTAAGGTAGCCGCAACATCTCAAGGGAAAGATCATGCTTAGTATTCCAGTTCAAAAACGAACAGCTCCAACACAATTGCTACAACTTGCAAAAAGTGAAGCCCAAAAAATTCTGATGAATACACGTGGTGTAGACTTTGTGATGATTTGTTCTTCAGATGGGTTTGAATTGGCAACAGTAAGCCACAAGAACTACCATAACACCACTAAATTAGCAGCGGTGAGTAGCTCGATTTTGGCAATGGTCACTGCATTTTTAAAAGAAATTCAACTGACCGGCTGTAATAACATCACCTTAGATGCAGATAATGGTAAGGCCATTTTGACGGCTATTCCAGCGATCCATCACCCGATGGTGATGGTTACCCTAAGTAATAGAGATGTACTTTTAGGGCAACTGCTTTATAGTCTAAAAAAAGCGAGCCAATTGATTGCAGAGGCAGATGGAGAATAACCCACACTGCTATTAAAAAAATACCGCCCTATTTAGAGCGGTATTTTTCACTTAAGTTTGAATAGTAAAAAGCATTTGTCGTTTTTTTACTTGTTGCCCCTGTTGCCCTAACACATCTTCAACTACACCATCTACGTCAGATTTAATCTGTTGTTGGATTTTCATGGCTTCAAGAATCAATAATGTTTGGCCTTTTAACACTTGATCGCCTTTATTGACCAAGATATTCACTACAGCGCCATCCATCGGCGCACGAATATTGCCATCACCAGCCACATCAGCTATTTCAGGGGCAGCATAGGTCACATTTCGTATCGCAACATTGCCATTCTCTCGATCTAAGTAAAGCTGATCATCATCTAATACATATTGCACACGGCGGCGTACGCCATCAATTAAATAAACTAATTGCTCTGGTGTTCTCTCAAGCACTTCAATACAAACTGTTTGATCACAAAACTGTGCCGTAAACGTGTTATTTACAGATGAAAGCTGCAATTGAATTTGCTGATCATCATATTTAAGTTTTAATGGTAATGGCACACCTAATCCAGTTTGCCACACCGCAGTTCCTTTGCTTTGGCTAAATAATGCTGCAGCAATGGCTAAGCTTTCTAAAGATAAAACCTGCTTATGTAGACTACTGTCGTTTTGAAAATGCTGCTGAATAAATGCGGTATTGGTATCACCTGCCACAACAACCGGATGACGTAATACATTGACCAAGAACTGCTTATTACTGTTTACACCCAGCAAAACACAGTCATCTACGGCACGAGCAAGTAAGCGAATTACATCCTCGCGAGTTTTACCGTATGCGATTACCTTCGCCACCATTGGGTCATAGAAAGGGCTAACTTCATCAGTCGCCAACATGCCGTGATCTATTCGCACATTTGGCAAAGTTGCAGGCTGCCAACGCAGAACTTGACCTGTCTGTGGTAAGAAATCCTGACGTGGGTCTTCGGCATACAAACGCACTTCAATAGCATGCCCATGTAAGGTCAATTCCTGTTGCTTTAACGGTAACTGCTCACCATTCGCGACACGTAACTGCCATTCAACCAAGTCTAATCCAGTAATGAGTTCAGTGACAGGGTGCTCTACCTGCAAACGAGTATTCATTTCTAAAAAATAAAATGCACCTGATGCATCTAGCAAAAACTCAACTGTACCAGCCCCGACGTAAGCACATGCTTTAGCCGCAGCTACAGCTGCTTCTCCCATTTGCTGACGTAGTTCAGGCGTCATGACCGGACACGGCGCCTCTTCAACAACCTTTTGGTGACGGCGTTGGATCGAACAATCACGCTCAAATAAATACACATAATTGCCGTGTGTATCACCAAAAACCTGAATTTCGACATGGCGCGGGGCAATCACTGCTTTTTCCAAAATAAGCTCGCCTGAGCCAAAGGCATTTTCAGCCTCTGAACGTGCAGTTTGCAAAGCTTCAATCAACTCGGATGACTGCTGTACCAAACGCATACCACGGCCACCACCGCCCGCAGAGGCTTTGACCATAATTGGAAAGCCAATCTGTTCTGCTTGTGCTGCTAAATATTCAAGATCTTGTCGATCACCTTCATAGCCTGGCACACAAGGTACGCCTGCTCCAATCATGGCAATTTTTGAAAGGCGTTTACTGCCCATTAACTCAATTGCAGAAGCAGTAGGCCCAATAAAAGTAATCTGGTTATCGATACATGCCTGCGCAAAATCAGTATTTTCTGACAAAAAGCCATAACCGGGGTGAACTGCATCAGCACCTGTTTTTTTGCATGCATCTATTATCTTGGTAATTGACAGATATGACTCAGATACTTTTGAACCACCAATATAAACAGCTTCATCGGCCTCTTGCACATGGCGAGCGTTATGGTCAGCATCTGAATAAACTGCGACAGTTTGATAACCCATTGCCTTAGCAGTTTGCATGACTCGAACTGCAATTTCACCACGATTGGCAACCAGTACTTTTGAAAATTTCATTATTTTTTATCCTTCTCTCTTATGACTCATCGGCCCAATTTGGTGACCGTCTCTGGATAAAAGCCATCGTTCCCTCTTGTCCTTCAGCCCCACCAACCGCTTGGGCAAACTGCTGAGCTGCATCATTGAGTAAATCACTCAAAGGCTCATTGAGCGTTCGATGTAACAGTGCTTTAGTCACACGCGAAGCTTGAGGAGCTGCTCGTTTAATGTGTTGAATGGTTTCCTCTAGAGCTTGTTCAAGTTCAATTTCATTATGTGCAATCTGATGAACCACTCCGGCACTAAGTGCTGTAGGGCCCTCAAAACGCATGCCGAGTAAAGCAAATCGTCGCGCCTGAGTCAGACCAATACGTTGCACCACAAAAGGAGCAATTTGTGCAGGAATCACACCAAGCCCTGTTTCAGGTAAACCAAACTGAGCATTGTCACGACTAATCGCAACATCGGAAACACATGCCAGCCCAAAACCTCCACCTAAAACAGCACCTTCTAAAATCACCACAACAGTTTGCGGTGCAGCTTCAACTTGCTCAAGCATGGCACCAAAACGGCGGTTAAAGTCAGCATAAGGTTGTAGACTGCCGAGATTGGTCGCTTCAACGCGTAAGGCAGCCATGTCTTTAATATCACCACCAGCACAAAAAGTCCCGCCTTCACCACGGATAATTACCGCGCGAATTGAAAGGTCATCGCGAATAGCATTAAAGACTTGTTGAATGGCATTGACCATCTTCAAGTTCATGGCATTACGGCTCTCCGGTCGATTTAACCAGAGATATAAAATACTGCCGTCTTGTTCTAATTGAATGCTGTCGTCAATATCTAAAACTTGTAGAGGTGCTGAAAGTGTCATGGTGTATTCCTTATTCTTATTTCTGCTTTTTAGGCAGAATGTCCATTAACTTACAGATAATCCCCAACATAATCTCATCTGCCCCACCACCAATAGACCCTAAGCGACCATCACGATACAGCTGTGATGCTGGGTTATCCCACATAAAGCCGTTACCACCCCAATATTGCAAGCAGCTATCGGCAACTTCACGGGTTAAACGTCCTGCTTTTAGTTTTGCCATAGATGCCAGCTTGGTCACATCTTCCCCAGCAATATGCTGTTCACAAGCTTGGTAGGTTAAGGCTTTAAGCGCTTCCACTTCGGTCATGAGTTCGGCAAAACGAAAATGAATATATTGGTTATTAATGAGGGGTTGACCAAAAGTGGTACGCTCTTTTGTATAGTCGATGGTCTTTTGGATTAAATTTTCCAACCCGCCAATCGCATTGGCACAAGCCCATAGGCGCTCTTCCTGAAATTGCATCATTTGCATCATGAAGCCCATGCCTTCAACACCCACTAAGTTACGCTGTGGTACACGTACATTGTCTAAATAAACCTGCGCTGTGGTCGTTGAACGCATCCCTAACTTATTAAGTGGCTCTGAAAAACTAATCCCTTTGGTTTTTGCAGGTACGATAATCATCGACTTATTAACATGTGGTTTATCATCAGACGTATTGGCTAAAAGACAAAAGAAGTCGGCCTGCAATGAGTTTGTAATCCACATTTTGCTGCCGTTAATGACATAGTCATCGCCATCTTTTTTTGCTGTTGTTTTAATAGCAGCAACATCCGAACCGGCATGCACTTCTGATACTGCAATCGATGCTACATATTCTCCAGCAATGGCTGGTGTTAAAAACTCATCACGCAAGTCTTTACTACCAAAACGTGCCAAAGCAGGTGTTGCCATGTCCGTTTGTACACCAATAGCTAAAGGCACCCCGCCACAAGTTGCATAGCCAATTTCTTCTGCAACTACAAGGTTATAAGAATAATCTAACGCTAAACCGCCATTTTCCTCAGGCTTACAAATCCCCAATAAACCAAGATCACCCATTTTTTTAAATACGTCGTGGATTGGGAACTGCCCTGCAGCTTCCCATTCCGGAATATGGGGATTCAGCTCATTTTGCACAAATTGACGAGCTGTGCGGCGCAATGCTTCATGTTCGGCAGTAAATTTCATGGTTTATTCCTATTAATTTTTTTAATTGCGGTAAAGGTTGATTAAAAACGAGACACACCAAAGCGAGTTGGATTTAGCTCTCGTTGCTGTGCTTCATAAATGGTTTGTAAAAGGAAAATTAATAATTTTCGAGTATCTCGCGGGTCAATAATGCCATCGTCATGTAGCATGGCCGTATTGAAAAGTGCGGTGGATTGCTGCTCTAATTTCATGGCCGTACTTTGCTCAAGAAAATCGAGCATTTGCGGATTAGGCTCCTGACCAGAAGCTTTTTGCTTTCCTTCAGCCACAATGCGTAACACCTTTCCAGCTTGTGCAGCGCCCATTACAGCAACATGCGAATTTGGCCATGCAAAAATAAAGTCTGGCGATAAACTCCGACCACACATTGCGTAGTTACCTGCACCATATGAGCCTGCCACAACAATCGAAATTTTAGGTACAGAACAATTCGCAACAGCCTGAATCAGTTTCGAGCCATGCTTAATAATGCCATTTTGCTCGGCATCGGTTCCCACCATAAAGCCAGTAGTGTTATGTAAGAATAATAACGGGCGGTTAGTCTGTTCACATAAGTGAATAAACTGAGCTGCTTTCGCTGCTCCTTGAGGGGTAATCGGGCCATTATTGGTAATAATACCGATATGTAGTCCGCCAATTTTTGACCAGCCACATACCGTTAAATCATCATATTCCTGCTTAAATTCTAGAAAATCTGAATCGTCAATAATGCGGGCAACCACTTCTTTCATATCAAATGGTTGTTTAGGATCACTTGGAATAACACCCAACAGTTCCTCGGTATCGTAACGAGGCTCTTTATAAGTCACATCAACTGGTTTGATTTGCTCTTTCCAGTTCAGGTGTTCAAAAATTTCACGCGCAAGTCGAATCCCATCGGCATCATTTTCAGCCAAATATTCTGCGGTTCCAGCAACCTGCGCATGCATTTCTGCCCCGCCCAACTCTTCAGCTGTTGCCACTTCGCCAGTGGCAGCCAAGAGTAAAGGTGGGCCTGCAAGAAGCATTTCGGTTTGTTTGCGTACTACAATGACATAATCCGAAAGACCTGGTTGATAAGCTCCTCCTGCCGTTGCATTCCCATGTACCACTGCAAGTTGTGGAATACCTGCCGCTGAAAGACGTGCCTGATTGGCAAAAGTCATACCACCATAGGTAAATACTTCCGCAGCATAATTAAGGTTTGCACCACCACTTTCGGTCAGCGTAATCAGTGGGAGTTTTTGTTCTAAGGCAATTTTTTGCAAACGCAAAGTTTTCTGTACGCCCATAGGAGACATGGTCCCGCCTCTAATCGCACTATTACTTGCAGAGACCAGACAACGCACACCACTGACAAAACCAATCCCAGCAATTACACCACCACCAGCTTCGGAGCCATCCTTGTCATCATGCATGTTGTAGCCAACCAAACCACAAAGCTCAACGAAAGGTGAATCCGCATCGAGTAGCAATCGTACACGCTCATGCGGCAGAATCTTGCCCTTTTTATCGAATTTCGGTTTAGCAGCATACGATTTATCAATACTTTTTTGCTGAATTGCACGGACTTCACTCAGTTGAGCAAGTAGTGCCTCTTTATTCTTTTGATACTGTTCACTACCAACAGTAATTTCGGATTGAAGAATGGTCATTTTTTATTCCTCACTCCGAGCCTGAATTATTGCTTTGCTCGACTTTTTCAGTCTTATCTTTTTTAAAAATCTCAGGAATAAATGCACGATGGAAACCATTATAAGACTGACTATTGGTCGCTTCACCAAGTGGATACATACGTGTTCCTTGAGACGCAGCACCATCAATACGCAAAGTTACACCAGAGACAAAAGCCGCAGCATCGGACAGTAAATAACAAATCGCTGAAGAAACTTCCGACTCGGTTCCCATACGTTTTAAGGGCACATTGCAAGCAAGGCTCGGAATAATCACTTTGGCAAAATCACCGCTATAATTATCCATACCAGATGATACGATCCACCCCGGTGCAACCGCATTTACACGAACACCTGATTTCCCCCACTCAACCGATGCTGTTTTAGTTAAGTTATCAACCCCCGAACGCGCAGCGCCAGAATGCCCCATTCCCGGCATACCGCCCCACATATCGGCAGTCATGTTGATAATACTGCCCCCGTGTTTTGCCATCCATTGGTTATAAGCTTCACGCATTAAATAGAAAGTTGCGTGCAAATTATTACGCACGACTGCATCAAAACCATTCGCCGAAATATTCTCTAAAGCTGAGGGGAACTGACCACCCGCGTTATTCACCAAGCCATCCAATTTACCGAATTTCTCAATCACTTCGGCAATCATATTTTTCACTTGTTCTTCTTCACGGTTATCACAAACAATGAAATGAACCCGACCACCATCTTCTATAATTTCTTGACTTACTTTCTCTAATTTTTCAATTTTGCGTCCCGTAATCACTACTTGAGCGCCAAGGGCTGCAAGCTCATGTGCCGTACAACGACCAATTCCTGAGCCGCCACCTGTCACAATAATGACTTTATTAGCGAAAGCATCTGGTCTAAAAATTGATTGATAACTCATCTTTGTTTCATCCATTCATTTTATTTTTCTAAAAGATGTGCCGGAATTTTTACAGGCATATCCAATAATTGCTGAGCAAATGCTTTTCCTTGCGGATCGATTCGCAGGCTTGCAACACCACCCCCACCCAAGGCATTCTCCAACATAAAATTCAGTGCATTTAAACCCGGTAACTCATAACGAATTACACGTCCCTTTTCAGCATCCAAAACATGTTGCATATAGCTTGCAACAGCCTGTTCAGTCAGTGCTGCACGAATCCATGGTAAATATTCTGCTTTACGCGCAATCACACCGATATTGCTATGATTGCCTTTATCACCACTGCGGGCATGCGCAATTTCAATCAAAGGAACTTCAATTTCATTCCCTTGATAAACCGCACTTTCACCCGCTGCTAAAGTATTGAATTGCTCTATAGAAGTGCCCCGAGGAATCTCAACCGGATAGCGGCTCCCATCAAAATCGATTTCGACATTGATCTGATTTTTATCAATTAAAAATGAAAATAACTTAATCACTGGAGATGCTTTTGGTCGACCACCAACAATTCCTGCCAAGGCTGGAGCCATACCTGTCGAAGCTTGTGCAATTTCAGATGCAAAGAACATACATGCTTCTTTAAACATATGTTTTACAGCTATTTTGACCACAACTTCACGACTATTTAATGTTTGGGCATGTTCGCCATAGGTACTTTCAATACCTAAAATCTCAACAGACTTTTCACTAAATGGCGGCACCGAACGCATTGCTAAAACACGCTCACATTTAGTCAAAATCGCATCGGCAATGACTTGTGCTTTTTGTGGTGCTTCACGGCCTGCTATGAGGAAACTGACTAAAACCCGATAACCATCAGGATAGGTTGCACTGACTTTATATTGAGATGTCGGTGCTTGTCCTTTGGCACCCGTCACACGGACTCGATGTTCCCCAACTTGCTCTAAATGCACGTGGCTGAAATCAGCGATTACATCGGGTAGTAAATATGCTTGAGGATTGCCTATTTCATAAACAATTTGCTCTGCAACTGTAGCAGTAGAAACCAGACCACCTGTCACTTGTGGTTTGGTCACAACAAATGAGCTATCTTCACTCACTTCAACCACTGGAAAGCCCATGTTGTCGAAGCCCTGTACCAATTGCCAATCGGTAAAATTACCACCGGTACATTGGGCACCACATTCAATCACATGACCAGCTAGCGAACCTTGAGCCAATTTGTCATAATCATCGAGCGACCACTGATATTCATAAAGTAAGGGTGCAAGTACCACAGCAGAGTCAACTACACGACCCGTAATCACAATATCTGCACCTAAGTCTAAGGCATCACGAATAGCAACTGCGCCTAAATAAGCATTACTGCTCGCCACCTGTTCTGGCAACGCTTCTCCGCTAAACATTTCCTGAATATTCTGTAATTTTAACTGCTCATGTTTTGGCAAAAGATCATCACCTAACACCACAGCTACTTTCAGATCTAGACCATACTCTTTAATTATTTTTTGCAAGGCATCCCGACAAGCTAATGGATTAACACCACCCGCATTACTAATCACTTTAATCTTTTTTTCAGCAATTTTTTTTAGTAAGGGTGCCATGACTCGGCTGACAAAATCTAAAGCGTAACCATGTTTCGGTTCTACCATCTTCGCTTTTGCCATAATCGACATGGTAATCTCGGACAAATAATCAAAAACCAAATAATTAATATCGGTCAAATGCACTAACTGAAAAGCGGCAGTATTAGTATCTCCCCAAAACCCAGAGGCACAACCTATTTTCACGACACGCTCATCATCCTGTTGATTACTTGCCATCTTATTTCTCATTATTTTGTCTAAAAATCAGCCTCAACATTACCAAGCAAGCGCTTGGTTTGTAAAGCACAAAATGTTATTGTGATGTTGACCAAAACTGCCAAACTCGACAGCTCAGCTAAAACATGATGAGATTTGGCAAACTTTTCTGTTAAGTATTTTTATATAAAGGATTCGGCTTTCGCATGATTGCTACTTCAATTGAACAGATTCCAAATATCTCTTGCTTTGATGCCAGCCCGCGTGGTCGTTTATTACGGGGGGCTGCTTACCTATTTCATAAACAGGGCTATGATAAAACCACTGTTCGTGAACTTGCTCAATTTATTGGAATCCAGTCGGGAAGCTTATTCCACCACTTTAAAAGTAAAGATGACATCCTCGCTCACGTGATGGAGGAAACCATTATTTATAATCTTGCTCGTTTACAAGATGCGGCAGCTCAATCTACAGACCCAGAACAACAATTACGTGCTCTTATTAAATCTGAACTCATTTCAATTACTGGAGATACAGGTGCAGCCATGGCTGTTTTGGTTTATGAATGGTTTGCCCTGTCAAAAGAAAAGCAAGATTACCTATTAAAAATGCGTAATGAATATGAGCAAATCTGGTTAGATGTTATTGAAAAATTACGCACTGAAGGCAAGGTAAAGCATGATGCTTTTATTTGGCGAAGATTAGTTGGTGGTGCAATTTCATGGACCGTAACTTGGTATAAAGCTGAGGGTAAAGTCAAAATTGATGAGTTAACCGAAATGGTTTGGGAGATGGCATTAAAATGAGTCTAGTCTATTTACGTAAACCCAAGAAAAATGACCTTGCAGAAATTAAAGAAGCTTATGCACGTAGTGTTCAATTACATCAACCGTGGGCATATCCACCAGCTGACTTTCACACATATTTAGAACAAGAGCATCGCTATTTTGTCTGTTTAACAGATGGCCATGCAATTGCCGGATCATTTAATATTTCAAATATTATACGCGGCCACTTTCACTCAGCCTATTTGGGTTCTGAAGCATTTCATCCCTATCAAGGTCATGGCTATATGACGCAAGGCCTCAAATTATTACTCAATGAAGCATTCAAAAATTTAAATTTACATAGGTTAGAAGCAAATATACAACCTGATAATATTGTCTCGATTCAACTAGTTGCCAATGCTGGTTTCATAAAAGAAGGCTTTTCTCGCCAATATCTTCGTATTGGCGGAAAAACTTGGAAAGATCATGAACGTTGGGCAATTTTAAATGATAAATGGATAGAACCATCTCAGTAAACTCTGAATGAGATGGTTTATACAAGCAAAACCTACTCTAAAATTAATAACCTAACTGTTTACTAATTAAATCTTTCATAATTTCTTCAGCACCGCCACCAATCATATTGACCTTCACTTCACGGTAAATACGTTCCGACTTGGTACCTCGCATAAACCCCATACCACCTAATGTTTGTACAGCTGCATCAGCACAAAATTGCATAGTGCGAGTCGCAACATTTTTCAGCATCGAAATTTGCGCTACTAACTCAGGTCCTTGTAGTTTTGGCTGAGTCATTTTCCATGCAGTTTCTTCAAGCAATGCCCGTGTTGAGGTTAATTGCGTTGCCATATCTACCAATTTATGACGAACCACTTGATGATCAATTAATCGCTTACCAAAAGTTTTACGTTGCTGTGCCCACTCTAAAGCTTCTTCATAACAGACTAATGCATACCCATAAGCGACTACTCCCAAGAAAAACCGCTCCATATTAAAGTTATTCATAATAACTTTAAAACCGGCATTTTCTTTGCCAAGTAGATTTGATGCAGGTACTCGTACTTGATCAAAATGCAAATGTGCCGTATCTGATGCCCACCATCCCATTTTCTTCAAAGGCGTTTTAGTAATACCTTCACTATGTGCATCAATGAGTAACATTGAAATGCCTTCTGCACCCGATTTTGTCGGATCAGTACGCACTGCAACTGTATAATAGTCTGCACGAATTCCCGATGTAATAAATGTTTTCTCGCCCGAAACAATATAATAATCCCCATCTCTGACAGCTTTAGTCTGTAATGCAGCAACATCTGAACCACCACCAGGTTCTGTAATCGCTAAAGCCGAAATTTTCTCACCGGAAATAATACCTGGCAGAACTCTAGCCTTTAACTCCTCACTCCCAAAGTGCTGAATGGGAGGGGCGCCAATGGTATGGACCATGAGCGAGATATGCACCCCACCTGAACCCGCCCTTGCCATTTCGATACCAGCCAGTAATGAATAGAATGGATCTGCATCTGGAATACCACCATATTCTTCTGAAAAACCTAGACCTAGTAATCCAATTTCGGCAGCCTTTTTATAAAGTTCTCTTGGGAATGTCTCAGCCTCATCCCATTCATTAGCGAAAGGTGCCATTTCTTTTTGTACAAATCTACGAACATTATCGGCAAAAGCTATATGTTGTTCATTATAGTAAATTGGATTGAGCTGCATTTTTAGAAATGTCCTGATGTTTTTATTTAATTCCAGAACATATCTTGTCATGTTTACCATCCGTCAAAAGTTGCAAGAATCTCCATTTTCTTGGCATAAAATATCAAATCCAAACGATCGAGTTGATTCGCAAGACCTATACCCTTAAACAGCAGCGAAAACCACGAGCTACATAATATGACTGGGCTCCATTGTGATAGATGAAGACTCGACCATAGCGACGGTCCGCAAAAAGAGCTCCTCCTAATTTTCGAATTTCCTCTGGAGTAGCAAGCCAGCTTGATGTTTTTAGATCAAACTCCCCGAGCTGTTGTAATTGGTGATATTGCTCTTCTGTTAGGAGTTCAGCCCCTATTTCTTGGACTAAGTCTATTGCGCTATTTTTAGGAGGATGATCTTTTCTAGATTCTAAAGCGTCTCGATCATAGCAAAGGCTTCTACGACCTTTGGGTGTCTCAACAGAGCAATCTATAAACAAATATTCATCTTTCTGCTGGTCATAAGCAATAACATCCGGCTCTCCTCCTGTATTTTCCATTTCCTGTAATGTCCATAGTTTGTCTGGAGACTCAATGAGTTTAGCTCGCACATTCGTCCAATCAATTTCTTTATGTCGATGTATATTCTTTTCAAATCTATTTTTTAATAATTCAAGCAACATATCTATTTGTTTTGAAGTTAATTGTTTTTTAGTCATCATTGAATACACCTTATAGTTATTAAACAGAACGCCCATCAAAATAATTTATTTTTATCTTTTCTAAATCAATATCATCTATACATCGAACATTAATCGCAAAGATCGAATTACCTTGGGCATCTATACCTTGAGCATAGGGATGAATACCGCAATTTTTACAGAAATAATGATTAATCACATGCTTGTTAAAAGTGTAATTCGCTAAAATATCAGAAGAATCTAAAGTAACGGTAACCTGATTAGCTGGCAGGAACCAAAGTAAAGACCCTTTCTTTTGGCAGATAGAACAATTACAAGATAAGGCTTCTGTTAGCTCACCTTCCGCGGCAAACTTTACCTGACCACAATGACAACTTCCTTTATATTCCATATCTTTTTCCCTCTTTTTAAATTTTTATAATATTCTTTTGGTAGATCAATTTTCAATCTTCGTATAGATTTTGAGATTTTCACCTTTACACAATCTACTTAATTAAAACTCTAGTAGATTATCTAAACTAAGAGACTACAGACTCAATTCGACTTAAGATTTGCGGCCAACCTTTTCCCATACCAATAAAAGCCTGTTGGCCAAAAGAAGAATCCATATTAAAACCCGAATGGTTAAGCTGTAAAAGTGTGCCATTTTCTTGAGGAATTAATTGCCATCTAAGAGTTGTATCAAGTACACCGATTGCAAAGTCATATTCAAATGAAATTTCTTTATCAACTGCCTTAACCAGGCAATGTTGTATTCCGAAATTACCCATATCTAAAGTAAATTGATGACCAATTTTAGGCTGAATGTCCCCTTTAGCCCACCATTGCTGGACAAGTTCAGGCGTGGTCAATGCTTCCCAAACTTTTTGAGGAGATTGATTGATAAACTGTGAAACCTCAATGGACTTTAACATTTTTTATTTTAGACTCGTCTATAATTCATTTGGTTTTTATTATGCTGCAAAATAATTAGCAATATAAGATATTATGTAAAATCATATCTATCCTGTTTATTCCACGCATAAAAAACACCCCAATCTCTTTTGAGATTGGGGTGTTTGGAATAATGAGCTGGCGATGACTTACTCTCACATGGGTAACCCCACACTACCATCAGCGCTAAGAGGTTTCACTTCTGAGTTCGGGAAGGGATC
>NZ_JBIUCQ010000025.1:0-25949 GCF_044538495.1 Acinetobacter sp. ABJ_C4_1
GCATTAATACAATAACCACCATTAACTTTACAAAAGTAATATAAAATAAGAGCTTGCAGTAGCGTAAAATTCTTCTTGTCAAAAAGGATATATCATTCCTTTTTGTGCATTTTATAGCCTACATTTTCCCCAAGATGTAGGTTTTTTTTATGCCAAAAATTTTATTATTTTACTGTTTATTAAATTTTTAAGTTATAAATAAAAAAAGCCATAAAGGCTTTTTATACGGTTTCTGGTTTTTTCAACTGTTGTTGAATATAGAGATTCATATAGTATTGCTCTATATAATCATCAGCATAATTATTAGCCAATGTTTTTGTTGCTACTTGTTCATGCTTAGCATAGCAGTTCGTTTCCAAGTCCTTCTCAAGTACCCACCATTGGCGATTAATACGACGTACCTGAAACTTATCACTTTTATATTTTCTTTTAGCCATTTTTCCTAAAATTACAATGTAGATAATAAAAGAGAGTTTCTACTGGAGTTGAAAGAACATGTCAACAAGCATAGTGTTTAATTGGCTACTTTGTGAAATCTAGGTTCTGAGTCCTGTTCAGTAAATATAAAAAAAGCCCTCATAAGAGAGCTTGAAATCTAAACAAGTTTTAAAGAAATTAACGAGATAGATTTTTTAAAAGCATTTTTAAGCTTTCCATCATTTTTTCTAACTGTAGAGGGGTAATACCTTCAAATGATTGCTCAAGTACGACACTGGTTAGATCGTTAATTTTATTAATCATTTCAGTACCACGTTCAGTAAGATATACGCGTGTAATACGACCATCTGTTTGACAAGAATATGTTTCAACTAAACCTTCATCTTTTAAGCGATAAACAATTTTAGTTGTAGTCGACATCTTTGAAATAATCATGTCAGATAGTTCAGAAACGCTAGCGTGAGGTTTACTACTTAGCGCAAGCATAATGCGTCTACGTGAGTTATCTAAGCCATATTTTTTAAGGGCATTATCAATATTTTGAACATATTGAGCATGGACCTGAGTAATCCAATAATATGGAAAATCTTCAAGAGTGAAAGATTCCGTTGTAGGTAAAAAACGCGCATACTTCTTTGTCATTGACTTTTCCCCATACCTTGGTGGATCGCATTTTATGAAACTAATTTTAATAGTTGAAAAATATAGTTTCACTAAGCAAGTTATATCAGGACTTTAAGTCATGAGCAAAATTTATATTGTTTGATTTAACAAGGACAAACTATAAATTTTGCTAATCTGATAAAACTTATTTCTTACCGTTTATTTGAACTTGGCTGCTCGCTTGTTCGTAAAATGAACGATACCTGTTTGCATGAGAATCCTAGAAAAAAAAAGTTGTTTTGAACGTGACATTTCTATAAAAATTTTTTGTCTATAAAGTCATAATTATAAAAAATTAATCCATTTAATAAAGAAATGTTTAATTTAATCAATAGTTTAATTTGGTTTGAAATACTAAAAATTTACCATACATTTAATATAATTCATCTTTTAATCTAAACTATTAAAATTTATCTTAGTTAGTTAATTGAAAAATAAAAAATTTTCACTTTTCTTAGGAGTTTTGATTTTTTAACTTTTTATTATTTGTTTAACTTGAATATTAGATTAATTGTTGAACTATTAAGTTTTGCACTATTGTTGTTTTTTTGTTTGTTTTTGGTATAGTGCGCGTTTAAATGAGAAATGAAAATTTTTGCGTATTAATCATGAAAAAAATATTAGTTACTTCTGTATTAGCTTTTACTTTAGGTTTAAATGGCTGTGCAAGTATTATAACTGGGTCTTCGCAAGTAGTTACCTTTACAAGTGTGCCAGAGTCAGCTTCTATTGAAATTAAAAATAGAAAAGGAAAGAAAATACATACCGGTCAAACGCCTGTTACTGTTAGTTTGAAAAAAGGAGCTGGATACTTTAAACCTGAAAAATATGAAGTAACTTTTAGTAAAGCTGGTTATCAAACTAAAACTGTAGAAGTAACAGGAACACTTAGTGGTTGGTATTTTGGTAATATTCTTTTTGGTGGCTTAATTGGAATTTTAATTGTAGATCCATTTACCGGAGCGATGTATAGATTAGCTCCAAAAGATGTCAATGCAGTTTTAGAAGCTCAGAACTTAAAAGAAGAATCTAATCAAAAGCCAACTCTTGCAGTGATATTAGCTCAAGATATTCCTGAACAAGTTATGGCACGTGCGATTCAAATTAATAAATAATTGAGGGAGAATATTAATTCTCCCTTTTATAAGCTATGCGTTCGGTAATAACTTTTCTTCTTGGTTCTTTTTAAGGATGGCATAACTTACACCCGTGACGATGCTTCCAGCTGCAATTGCTGCTAGATATAACCAAGCATGATTGATTGCATTTGGAATCAGAAGTACAAATACGCCACCGTGTGGAGTAACAAGTTCACAGTGAAATAGAGCAACTAATGCGCCAGTGACTGCACCACCTAAAATACAAGTTGGAATAACACGCATTGGATCTTTTGCTGCAAATGGAATTGCACCTTCTGAAATAAAGCATAGACCAAGCACGAAAGCAGCTTTACCGGCATCTTTCTCACCTGTACTAAATTTATTTCTAGCAAGGAAGGTCGCAATTGCCATACCTATTGCAGGAACCATTCCGCCGGCCATAGTGGCTGCCATTGGCATGTAAGTATTGGTTGTAAGTAAACCGACTGTAAAAGCATAAGCGGCTTTATTGATTGGTCCGCCCAAATCAATACACATCATACTTGCCAGAATAATTCCCATTAATACGGCATTTGTGGTGCCCATGTTGTTAAGGAAATCTTTCATTAACTCAAAAATATGTGCTACTGGTTGGCCAACCACATAGAACATAATGAGACCGACAAATAATGTTCCTAATAATGGAATAATTAAAATAGGTTTAAGAGATTCTAAGCTAGTTGGTAGTTTAAGTTTTTTGGCAATAAATAATGCGATATAACCTGCAAGGAAGCCAGAAACAATACCACCTAAAAAGCCCGCTTGTAGCTGTGCTGCTAATAACCCACCAATTAAACCAGGTGCAAGGCCAGGACGATCTGCAATTGAATATGCAATATAACCTGACAGCATCGGTACCATTAGGGTAAATGCTGCCGCACCAATCTGTTTTAATATGGCTGGTAGGCTGCCTGCTTGTTCGGCTGCATTCAAGCCAAAACATAAAGAAAGTGCAATTAACAGGCCGCCTGCAACCACCATAGGCAGCATATAAGAAACACCAGTTAATAAGTGTTTATACACACCAACTTTTTCAGTTTTATCTTTATTTTCAGTTGTAGCTTGTTGTTTACCTTGTTCTAAAACTTGTGCATTCGCAATTGCTTCGGCAAAGGCCTTGTCGGTTTGTTTTAATGCAAAACCAGTACTGCATCGATAAACACGTTTACCTACAAAACGGTCTGTGTTGACCTCAATATCAGTGGCTAGAATAACAATATCGGCGTCCGCAATCGCTTGTGCTGATAAAATATTCTTCGCACCTACAGAACCTTGAGTTTCTACATCGATTTGATACCCAAGTCTCTCTGCACCTTGCTGTAACGCTTCAGCTGCCATAAATGTATGAGCAACTCCAGTTGGGCAAGCAGTAATTGCAACAAAGTGAGTTGCTGTATTTGAAGCCTGCTTAGGTTTTTGATCCCATTCATTTGCTGGTTTCGAGTGTTCAAGCGCCGTTAAAAGTGCTTTATCAGCATCTTCTTTAATATCTTGAATAGAAACTAAAGACAAAGCTCTTTGACCAAAAATATTTAGGTTTTTAGGTTGTTGCCCAACAATAATCACATGATTAAAGTCATCACCTGATTCAAACTCATCGAGTGAAATAACGCTGTGTTTATAACCATGTTGTGTTGCGACTAAAGCAAGTTTACGAGCTAAAATCAAAGCATTGACTTGCTGTTGCGGACTATTAGTGACAAATAATAAATGTTTAGCAGTTTGCATCAGATTCACTCAATGAATTGATAGTAGTTTGTGCTTTTAATTGGTCTAGAACTTCGGGACTAGGAATTCGAAAACCAATTTGTGTTACAGCATGGCTTGCAATTGCTGTCGCAGTTTTTAAAGTTTCTTCAGGAGATAGTTGACTTACAAGTCCGTGGATCATACCCGCTAAGAGGGAATCACCAGCACCGACTGTACTTTTTACAATAACTTTTGGTGCTTGAGCATGTAGGGGATGAGAGGCATGCAGCCAATTTACGCCATCTTCACCCATTGAAATCACCACATGCTCAATGTCGGTTAAGCTGTCAAAAAGTTTTCTTTGTTCGGCATAGCTTGTTGCAGGACGTTGATAACTTTCTACGAGCTCATCAGTATTAGGCTTGATCATCCAAGGTTGACATGCAATTGCGGCAACCAAAGCTTTACCGCTGGTATCTAATGCAACTTTTTTATTTTGTTTTTTGATCAGTTGAATAAGTTGTTGTAACTCATCAATACTAAAACCTTGGGGTAGGCTACCAGCTATTGCAACCACTTCAACTTGTGGTAACAGAGCTTCAATCTTATTAAATAGGCTTTGTTTGTCTGTTTCAGAAACAAAGAATCCTTTGCCGTTTAAATCGGTCATCCGCCCAGAATGCTCAGCAATTTTTATATTTTGGCGTGTTTCCCCATCAATATAAATGAATTCGGGTTGAAATTGAGCTTGGGTAAAATGTGTATCGAAAATTTGTCGATTATGCTCGCCTAAAAAACCGGTTACGATTACATCGTGACCTAAGTCTTTTAATACTTGAGCAACATTAAGGCCTTTACCAGCCGCATGAATTTCTACCGACTCTTGTCGGTTCACTTCACCTACCTGTAACTCATTTAGTTGGATGGTTACATCAATTGCAGGGTTTAAAGTAACTGTTAAAATTTTAGCCATTACTATTCCCAATTTTATAAGTCTTGTTCAGAGAGCTGGCGTACGGCAGGGGCGCTATCACACAATAAAGCTTGTTGCGCAAGTTTTTGAGCATGACTATAGCTCAGCGTACGAATTTGAGCTTTTACGAGTGGAATACTATTTGGCGACATACTCAGTTCGTCCACGCCCAATCCCATGAGAATAGGTACAGCTTTCGGGTCTGCTGCAAGCTCACCACAGATTCCCACCCATTTGCCGTGTTTGTGGGCAGCCTTAACAGTTTGATCAATCAAATTGAGAATACTTGGGTGTAAACCGTCTGCTTCAGCTGAGAGTATTGGATGGCCTCGGTCAATCGCTAACGTATATTGAGTTAGGTCATTTGTTCCGATACTGAAAAAGTCGACTTCTTGTGCAAGAATTGGCGCAAGTAAAGCTGCAGAAGGAACTTCAATCATAATGCCAACTTGTAAATTGTCACATGGATGTTGAGCTCTTACTTCATCAAGAATCGCTTTTGCAGCACGCCATTCTTCAACGCGTCCAATCATAGGGAACATAATTCGTAATGGACGATTATCCGATGCTTTTAATAAAGCAGTTAATTGCTGTCTTAAAAGCTCAGGACGCCTTAAGGTTAAACGAATTCCCCGTAACCCTAAGAATGGATTTTCTTCCTCAGCAATTGGTAGGTAAGGTAAGGGTTTGTCACCACCTACGTCTAATGTTCGTACAACAAGTGGGCGGCCAGCAAGTGCATCTAATACCACTCGGTAGTCAGCTTCTTGAACCGTTTCACTCGGTGCACTGCTATGAGACATGAAAACCAGCTCTGTACGAAGTAGTCCAATGGCTTCTGCACCACATTCTACTGCTTGTGCTGTTGCTTGAACTTTACCTAAATTGGCAGCAATTTCGATTTGGTGTTGATCTAAAGTAATAGCAGGTTCTTGACTATGACGTTCGGCTTCTTCACGAATTTGACGCTGTTGCTCACGCTCTTGTTTAGCTTGTTCGATTTGAACTTTATCTGGATTTAAAACAAAAATTCCCGTGTCACCATTAATGAGTAGGGTACTTTTCTGATCAATTTCCAAAACTTGTTCACCAGCACCAACAATAGCTGGAATGCCTAAAGCACGTGCCACAATTGCACTATGAGCACTTGCACCGCCTATAGCAGTTAAAATACCTGCAACGCGATCTTTGTTAAGACGAGCTACATCGCTTGGCCCAACATCATGCATAATTAAAATATACGGCTCTTTAGGCTCTTCAATAACCACTTCACCACATAACTGTGTTAAGACTCGATCACCAATATCGCGTAAGTCTGTTGCACGTTCAGCGAGTAAACGGTCTGGTAGGGCTTCCTGTGCTTTGGCAGCAGCTTCAATATGTTCATGCCACGCAGCTGGTGCTGATAAATTTTGATTAATTTTTTGATATACACCATTGATCAAATCAGGATCATCAAGCATTTCTAAATGAGCTTGAAAGATTTGTTTAATTTCAGAAGCATCAGCTTTGGCAATGACTTGGTGAATATTGTTTTTTACGGCATGTAATGCAATATCTAAATTTTCTTTCTCAGCTTTTACACTTAAACCCATACGTTCATACTGATAAACCTTCGGCTTAATCACATGTACTGGGCCAAAAGCTAAACCACTTGATGCCGCGATTCCTGTATTGTTAGCTAATGTCGTAGCATTTGATACAGCAGCTTGCACAGGTTGCTGTTCAGGTGGTTCGCTGGTTACTGCTATTGCTTCAACTTCTTCACCTAAACCTTGCTGCACTGCCAAGACAACTTGATCTAAAGCATCTACTGCATCGGTTTCTGGTTCTGCGATAAAACGTAGAGTTTGCCCACGTTTACAACCTAAGGCTAAAAGACGAGTTAAACTTTTAGCAGAAACAAAGCTACCATCATCTACAGCAACTTGGATATCACCTTGGAAAGTTTTTGTGAGATTGACTAAATGTGTAGCTGGTCGAGCATGTAAACCGTGGGCATTTGCTAATACCACTGAGCGTTGAGGCCAGTCTGGAATAACATCAGCCCCAATAATTTTTGCAATTTCGTTTGGAGTTTGGGTTTTATCTAACTCGGCCACTTGCTCCGGGTTAAATAAAATATCAATTAAACGATTAAATCTTTCATTATCGAGCTGATCATTAGCAGCAATACAAACGAGCGTATTTAGCTTTTTACCATGTAGCTCTAAAACCTTTGATGGTTTAGTAATGCTAATGGCAGGTTGCTGAACAAAGTGATTGCTGGAAATGGACCAAATTTGATCTTGCAGTTGAATGGCTTGTTGTGGATCAAGTGAACTTAGAAAACCACATTTTACAAAATTATGTTTTTTTAGCGTTTGAGAAGCTGTCCAAAATAAGTCTTCGATATCTTGCGCATCAATTTCGGTTTGAATGAGATTTTCATGAAGCGCTAAAGATAATGGCTGAGCTTGTAGTAATTCTATAATTTGTTCGGGTTTAGAAGCATTTTTTACTTGTTCACTCACATCATGCATTAATGCCCGAGTAAGAATTTGCAAAACTTGTAAGTGTTCATCAGATTTCGCTGCAATCACGACAGCTAAATAGATTTTATTTTCTCCATCCCAGATCACGCCTTCAGGAAAATGAGCTAAGCGAATACCTGTTTTTAGAATATATTCACGTGATTGAGGAGTACCGTGGGGAATAGCAATACCTTGGCCTAAGTAAGTCGCGCTTTGTTGTTCACGATTGACGAGTCCTGTTATATATTCAGGTGTAACTAACCCATCTTTTTCTAATATATCTACTAGACACTTTAATGCATGTGTTTTATCAACAGCACGTTGATTCATATGAATATGTTGAGGCTCTAGTGCTAGCATAATTATCCTTGAACAATTTCTTTGGCTTTAGCTAAAACAGAAAAAAAGAAGCTGTTTGCATTAAACAAGTAAATATACCTGTTTTGACAACAGCTTCAGATGAATTACCTTAGCAGAACTTTAAATGTATATCGACGCATTTAAGTAAAAAGCTGCTCGTTTTTAATACAAAAAAACCTCTAAGCCGGATTACTGACTTAGAGGCGAAAATAAAAGCGGTGATTAATGATTTATTTCTTGTTCTAAAATAGGCCAAAGTTTTTGATGTGATTTTTTAAATAACAGCATATGGCCAATTGATTTATATCCTAAATCTTTTGGATTAAGTTCAATCATTTTTTTATTTGCATTTGGATATAAACTTAATAATTCTTGTACGTTGCGTTTAGTTGCAATTTCATCATCATCAGCCCAAATAGCAGTAATTGAACACTGAATATCTGAATGAAAATCATAAAAAATAGTCTTGCCTATAGCATTTTTCACATATCCGGGACGGCTACAAAACTCTCGCCATTGTTGAGCAACTTTTTTAGGTAGATTTTCTCCCATACCAATAAATTGAGTTGCACCATAACCTTTAACAACACTAGAAACAGGGAAGATAAGATTAAACATAACTGGCGCTAGAAACTTGGTTTTTCCTTTAAGGCCTTTAATATGTCCAGTTGAGCCTGCAACCGTTATTACTTTTGCAACTTTATTATAGTTAGGTACGACTCCTAGTAATTGTCCACCCGCGCTGTGTCCAATAAGAATAACTTGGTTTGCTTTCGTTTTTGTTAATAAAGCATCAATTGCAGCAGGGATATCAAGTGTTCCCCAGTCGGTAATACTTGCGGTACTTTGTTTTAAAGCTCCATGTAGAGACTCGCCAATACCACGGAAATCGAAACTCAATACATCATGGCCTTGTTGACTTAGCCAAGTTGCAAAGGAGTGATAAAAGTTTTTAGTAATACCTGTTGCTGGACAAATAAGGACAGGGTATTCAGTTTTCTTTTCTTGAGCAGGATAAAATTGAGCTGCAAGCTGATAACCATCTTTACAGGTTATCCAAAAAGATTCATAAGTCTTATCCATAGATTTAAAGTGAATTGTCTAATCATTTACCTTAATGTACATGAGTTCTGAAAAGGCACTTGATTAAAATGTGACTACAAAGTCAAGATTTATGTTATACAGCTCATCAAATTTTAATAAAACGAATAACGGAAATTATGGAAATATCGAAAGCTGTACAGTTGGCTATAGTCTTTAGCGGTGTCTTTTTATGGATAGGAATGTTAACAGGAGTATGGAAATATTGGCAAATTCGCCATTCTGAATTAAGCCGTGCACATTATTATGTAGACATTGCACATAGAAGCAGTTTGCTTTATGCCGCAGCTACACTCATTTTGGCTGTATTAAGTTATTTTACGGTTTTAAATGAAGATATTGCTTTATGGTGTGTATTGGCAAATATACTATTTTTTAGCTTCTCAATTTTAGTTTATATCATCCACGGGTTTTTGCAGGATACGACCAATCAGTTTAAACAACCCCATAGGTTAGGGCACTTTAGTTTACCGACATGGTTGATGACTTTCATGATGATCGGTTTAATTGTTACTGAGCTACTAGCAACTGCTATTTTAGTTATGGGAACGATCTTGTTGTTCTTAAGCAAATAAAAAATGGATGATCACTCATCCATTTTTAATCTTTGTATTACTGTGACTGACTCAGTCGTCTTTTAGCTAATTTTCGCATTTTGTGGTCGACAAAGGCCCATACACAAAATACGAAAGAAACAACCATGGCATACATAAAGTATTCGGGTTTGAGATTCCCTTTAATCATACCTTGAAACAGTAGAGTCAGCATAAGAGCAAGCGTTGTTACTCCATAAACAACTGAATCTTTACTGTTCAGAGTGTTAATGAAGACTTGTTTGTTGAAATGTAATGATAACATCTCCATCCCTCCTTGTGGTTGCGCTAAAACCGAATGTTTTAGTCAAGAATAAGTTTAATGTTGTACTTGTATTTTTAGCTTAATTCAATAGTCAATTGAAAAAATTTTGAACAGTTTTATGAAAACCTCTATATTTATAAATAGTTAAGGTATAAGAAAGGTAAATATTAAATATTTTTGTATAAAATACTTAATATTTTAGAAAAGAGAAATTTTTAGGTGAAAAGTGTAATAATTTCTCTTTTCTCTCAATTTAATTTAGTTGCTTTGTTTCTTTAAGAAGACATCAATTGCGTGTTGTGCAATTTCAGCATCTTCAAAAGATTGGACACCAGAAACACCAATTGCGCCTAAAATCTGGCCTTCATAAATAATCGCTTTTCCGCCTTCTAGCATACCTTTAGCACTTGGTAGACTTAAGAAACCAAGACGGCCATTTTGAAGAAGTTCTTCGTAAAATTTTGAAGGGCGACCGCTCATTGATGAGCATTTAGCCTTTTCTAGGCATATATGTGTACTGAGAGGAGAAGCGCCATCTAGGCGTTTCATAAGTAATAAAGAGCTTGTTTCATCAACAATGGCTATACTGACTTTGAAGTTGTGTTCGATTGCATATTTTTGAGCTTCTTCCATTAAAAACTCTGCATCTGCTAATGTTAGGTAATATTTAGTTTTCATTTATGCTCTTCTTTCCTGAGTAAGCTAAAAATTATTTTAGTGTAATATTACAGTAAAAATTAATTATATCTATAGTTGAATTGTCATTAAATACTGGTGTTGGAAATAAAATGCCGGTTGGGTAAACGCAGCATTTTATTCGATATATAAAATCATGTTTGGGTAAAACTCGATTTCAAAAAAACACCAGATTAAATGCTTTTATGTTTAACTTTGTCGATAAGGGTAGTCACCGCAAGAACAACTAAAGATGGGATCAACCATGCCAAGTTTTGTTCATTTAATGGTAAATGTTGAAGGAAAGTAGGAAGGTTATCCCCAAAACCAGCAACTTTAAGCCCATCGATAATTCCGAAAATTAAAGCAATACTTGTTACTGAACCAACAATAAACGATGGCTTATGCCAAAATTTCCAGAAGAAACTGAGCATAATAACCACAATAGCAGGTGGGTAAATTGCACTTAAAACCGGTACTGATACGGCAATGAGTTTGGTTAATCCAAGATTAGAAATAATGAAAGAGAAACCAACTAAGATGAAAACTAAAAGCTTATACGGTAACTTAGTGAGTTGGGCAAAATATTCACCACATGCACAAGTTAAACCAATTGCAGTAACCATACAGGCTAAGAAAATGAGGCCAGTTAAGAATAATGAACCCATGTTTCCAAAAGCATGTTGAACATATGCATGTAGGATTACAGCACCATTCGCTGCATTTGGTGCGACTTCATGGCTACCTAAACCTAATTTAAATAAGCTTAAATAAACTAAAGTTAGACCAACACCTGAGATAAGGCTGGCAATAATTGCATACTTGGTTACTAGTTTTTTATCAGTAACACCACGCGAATAAATCGCTTGAATAATGACGATACCAAATACTAAGGCACCTAAAGTGTCCATAGTGAGATAACCATTTACGAAACCTTCTGAAACAGGAGAGTTCACATAATGATTAATTGGCGCAGGAACATAGCCCGCAGGAATCATAACCGCTGCAATACCTAAAATTGCTAAAGCGATAATTTTTAGAGGTGCTAGAACATGTCCAACTGTATCTAAAAGCTTGTTTGGATATAAAGAAACAACAGTTACAAATGCAAAGTAAATCGCACTGTAAATTAGAAGACTACTGCTTGATGTTCCAAAGTATGACGAAAAGCCAATTTCATAAGAAACTGTTGCAGTACGTGGCGTAGCAAATAAAGGGCCAACTGATAAATAACAAACCACTGTTAAAATCAGACTTGCGATACGACCTAAAGGTGAACTAATGATTTCAATGGAACCCTGCATACGAGAGAGTGCCATAATCGTAATTACGGGTAAGCCAACGGCAGTAATCAAAAAGCCTATGGCAGCTAGCCATACATGATCACCGGCTTGTTGTGCCACAATGGGAGGAAAGATAATATTGCCAGCCCCAATAAAGAGGGCAAAGGTCATAAAACCTAAGGCAATAATATCTCCGGTACGAAGTTGTTGCATAAATTAAATTTAACGAAAAAGAAAGAATTTTAGAGCAAAAGAGAGCATGATCAAGCGCTATTTTATGTGAAAAAGCTTTTTTTCAGGACTTAAAAATCATTCAGAGATATGAAAAATATCAACTGGTTAAGTTATCTAATTGAAAAATCATTGAAAGAAATAAAGAAAACAGTTTTTAAGTCTGACTTTTTAAGGAAATTATGTAAAAATAAAAATATAAAATACGATTATGAATGTTGAATATTTGGGCATTTAAAGCTTTCCGCCTATCCTATATCCATTCTAAAATACTCTAAATTAACTAACATTTTTGTAGGCATGGTAAAAACAGTCCCTACGAGGATAAAATTGAATGAGAGCTTCTACTGTTACAATTAAAACTGAACAAGATCTGGAAAAATTAAGAATTTCTGGGCGTTTGGCTGCACAAGTTTTAGAAATGATAGGGAAGTATGTTAAGCCAGGTGTAACAACTGAATATTTAGATAATATTTGCAATGATTACATCGTAAATACTTTAAAAGTTATTCCTGCCAATGTTGGTTATCATGGGTTTACAAAAACAATTTGTACCTCAGTAAATGAAGTAGTTTGTCATGGTATACCTTCGCCAAATAAAGTTTTAAAAGATGGCGATATTATTAATATTGACGTAGCAATTATCAAAGATGGCTATTTCGGCGATACGAGCCGTATGTATTATGTGGGCAACGTAAATCCGCATGCGAAAAAATTAGTTGAAACAACCTATGAGGCGATGGTTGCTGGTATTCACACAGTTAAACCAGGAGCTACTTTAGGTGATATTGGTTATGCCATTCAATCAGTTGCTCATCGTGAAGGATATAGTATTGTCCGTGAATACTGTGGGCATGGCATTGGTAAAGTTTATCATGAGCAACCTAATATTCTGCATTATGGTCAACGTGGACAAGGTTTAGTTCTGAAGAAAGGTATGGTCTTTACGATTGAACCTATGGTTAATGCAGGGAAACCTCAAGTTAAAGAATTAAACGATGGTTGGACGGTTATTACTCAAGACCTTTCTTTATCTGCTCAATGGGAACACATGGTTGCAGTTACAGATACTGGTTTTGAATTACTGACACCATGGCCAGAAGGTGTGGGAAGCTATCCGGAAATTTAATAGTTATAAAAAAGTTCGATAATTTATCGAACTTTTTTATAGAGCTTAATTTATTAATGTTCTGAAAGTTGTTCCACAAGATAATCAATGAATACACGCACTGCTGGGAGTAATCCTCTACGAGACGGATAAACAGCATGGAATATACCGTGAGCTGCTTTCCAATCTGGCAAGATTTGCACAAGTTGCCCCGATTTCACAAAGTCTTCAGCCGCTGTATCAGGTAACAACGCAATACCACAATTTTGACTCGCAAGTTGGGCGAGCATGTAGATATTTGTTCCCATGATGGTTGGACTAACTTTCACTTTCTTCAGTTGGTTGTCTGGGCCATGCAATATAAATTGTTGATCTAAATGCTCTTCAGACAAGCTTAAAATACGATGATCACTTAATTCATCAGGTGATTTAATATTACCAAACTCATTTAAATAAGCTTGGCTTGCAAAGAGGCTTTGTTCTATCAGCGCAAACTGTCTTAATACCAGACTAGGGTCATCATCTAGTTTAGATCTGACCCGTAGAGCAATATCAATCCCTTCATTAATAACATCAACGCGGCGGTTACTTACAATCAGTTGTAAACGAATCTCAGGGTATTTTTTTAAGAATGCTGGTAAAATTTTAGGTAGCTGGTTTTGTGCAATGTCTACCGGAACACTTACTTTGACTACACCTCTCGGTTGAATACTTAAATGATCAACTAAATCATGGGCTGCTTGAGCAGCATTCATCATGACTTGCGCGTGTCTATAGATATCCATCCCGATATCGGTAACAGCAAAATGACGAGAACTACGCTGAATTAAGCGAACCCCTAAATTTTCCTCTAAATTATAAACACGACGACTTAATTTTGATTTTGGAATGTCGGTAACACGTTCGGCAGCACTAAATCCACCATGCTCAACAACAAGGGCAAAACAATAAAAATCATCAAGATCTGTGAGCATTAAAATATCCTATTTATGCAACACTAAAGATTTTACATTATTAATTTTGCAACGATAAAGTTTGATTTTAATTTTTTGTAAAAAGCTTATAAATATGACTTAAAAAGAGGAGTTTAGATAATTTGAAATTTTAATGTAATTACATTGGAATGTTTTTGTAATTTATTTTTTGGAGTTGAAAATCAAATATGGCGTTCATGCCTTAATTTTCATAAAATGTATTTTTCTCGATTTTTTTTTAAAGTATGTCTTACCAGTTAGTTGAATTACAGAATGCAGAGGCCAATATTCTTTGCCCAATTTGTAAGCTTGCGGTTATTGATTGGACACAAGAGCAGTACGTTCAACCTTGTGAACATACATTGTTCATTGCGATGGATTTGGGCTTTGAATTTGTAGCTGACCGTTTTGAAGAATGCATGACTCAAAATGTAGATGAGTTACATGAAGATCCGAACATGAATATTTTTGATGCGATAACGACTACACCATATAAAAATCTAACTATTTTAAAAGCAGATCTTGGTGTAGATGGTTTATTTCGCTATGTAGGGATAAGTGATTGTTAAATTCATGAGTATAAAAAAGCCAATCTTTCGATTGGCTTTTTTATTATTACGCTTCTGGAGCTGCGCTGTATTGTTCGATTAATGGTTTTAATTCGCCATTTTGGAACATTTCGAGCATGATATCACTACCACCAATAAGCTCACCATTTACCCATAATTGTGGGAAAGTAGGCCAGTTTGCAATTTTTGGTAAAGTTGCACGAATATCAGGGTTTTCTAAGATGTTCACATATGCAAATGGACGACCAATTTGACTGAGCGCCTCTACTGCACGTGCAGAGAAACCACATTGTGGAAACTGTGGAGTGCCTTTCATGTAAAGTAAAACGGGATGCTTCGCAATTTGATCGCGAATTAACGCTTCAGTATCACGTGCTTGTTCAGTCATATGTAGATCCTCAACTAATCTTGCAGCATTATAGGGGGTGTTCACATTGCTTTGCAAACCACCTTGTTGCTTAAAGTTGCATAGAATATTCAATATTTTATTGTATAAACCGAAGTGATAGTAAAAAGCAGACGAAATTTTAGATAAATGAGTGATGAGACTTTTCATCAGCGCAAGTTTTTGTTTATATAAACCCTTCTTAAAACCTCATACAGACAGAGTTCGTGATGACTGATATTACCCTAGCTCCAGTACAACCTGATCAACCAACACACTTAATGGCTACTTATGGTCGCCAAGCGATCAGTTTTGTCCGAGGCCGAGGGGCATATCTTTATACACAAGATGGTACAGAATATTTAGATGCACTTACTGGTATTGCTGTATGTGGTTTAGGACACGCTCATCCAGCTATTACAGAGGCAATTGCAGAACAAGCAGCTACACTCGTACATACAAGTAATTTGTTTGAAATTCCTTGGCAAACTGCGGCAGCTCAAAAGCTTGCTGAAGTTTCGGGTATGGAAGAGATTTTCTTTTCAAACAGTGGTGCTGAGTCAAACGAAGGTGCAATTAAAATTGCGCGTAAATTTGGTACTCAACAAGGTATAAGCCTGCCAAAGATTATTGTTGCTGAGCAATCATTTCATGGCCGTACTTTAGCTACGCTTTCTGCAACAGGGAACAAGAAAGTACAAGATGGCTTTGCTCCTCTGGTAGAAGGCTTTATTCGCGTGCCATTTGGTGATATTGAAGCTATTCAAGAAGCAGCCTTACAACATCCCGATATCGTTGCTATTTTGATTGAGCCGATTCAGGGCGAAGGCGGCATTAATACCGCGCCACAAGGGTTTAGCTATTTAGAAGAAGTTCGCCACCTTTGTAATCAGCATAACTGGTTGATGATGCTGGATGAAATCCAAACTGGTAATGGTCGTACAGGTAAATACTTCGCATATCAACATACAAATATTATTCCAGATGTTTTAACCACTGCAAAAGGTTTAGGTAATGGTTTTCCAGTGGGTGCTGTAATGACTCAAGGTAAAGCTGTAGGTTTGTTAGGACCTGGAAGCCATGGTTCGACTTATGGCGGTACGGTATTGGGCTCTCGTGTGGTTTATACCGTAATTGATACGATTCAAAAGGAAAATGCAGTAGAGAATGCAGCAGTAGTGGGTAACTATATTGTTGACCAATTACGTGCTCAATTGTCTGGTAAGAGCGTACAAGTACGTGGTTTCGGTATGATGATTGGTATTCAACTACCTAAAGATTGTGCTGAGCTTGTTGCGATTGCTCGTGATGAATACAAGCTTATTATTAACGTTACCGCAGGTTCTGTGGTTCGTTTATTACCTCCAATTAATATGACACAAGCTCAAGCCGATATTTTGCTAGAGCGTTTAGTCGCTTTAATTACGAATTATCTTTAAGTATTAAAGGCAATAAAAATGGGAGTTAATCGCCCATTTTTATTTTTTTGTATTTAGCCTGAAATATATTGTTTTAATTGTTCAATTAAAACTTTTTGGTCTTCCATAGCGGCTTTAACTAAGTCACCAATTGAAATAAAACCAACCAATTTTCCATTATCCAATACAGGTAGGTGACGTAAATGACGATCGGTCATGAGCTGTAAACATTCTTCAACTGTATTATTTAAACCTACCGTAATTACTTTTGCCGTCATAATTTCAGCAACGGTAGTGCTATAAGACGAACGCTCCATAAGTGTTACTTTTCGTGTGTAATCACGTTCAGATAATATTCCGACAACTTTTTCACCTTCTGCTACGACTAAAGCACCAATACCTTTTTCAGCCATAATCGTAATTGCTTCAAGGACAGTCGCTTCGGGTGAAATTGTAAAAATCGCTTGTTCAGATTTGTTCTTAATTACTTGTGCAACGATAGTCATTTCTTCTGTCCTGTTGTTTTATCATTTTGATTTAAATTAGCTCGATTTTTAAAAAATGCAAAGACTAACGAGTCATTCAAATATAAGTTTTATGCTCAAGCGCTCAAAAAGCACTCTAAATTTGGTAGCTTAAAACTTTAAGCTACCTGCCATTTTGGATGATTGAAAAAGAAATGATGCATTTGTTGAGTAGATAACTTCAACTTACGATGCGATGAGTTAAATAAAGCAGGGGTCACTTTTAACCGTGTTAAAGTAGGTAATAAAGATTCATGGAAGTCTTTGGGAGTAATTTTTCTTGGCTTGTAATTAGGCCAATGAGTTTTGGCATATCGATGTGCTTGAACTCCATTTAACCAAAACGGGAAAATAAAATCTTCCTGATCTGATTTAATAGCCCAGCCTTCATCAAATAGTCCCCAAAGAACCCCACAGTACATCATGGTTCTTAAAATATAAATCTTGATCATCAAGTCTTTAGAAACCGGTTGTAGATTAGTTAAACTGTTCATTTTAAATTTAAAGGTTCTCAACTTGTCTTGCCTATTATAAGAAAACCACATGACATTTCAGTTTAAACAGGTGTCAAATCGTAAACAAATATTGATGGCTCGAAATATCTATATAGATCAATGCCCAAAAAAAGGTAATGCTGGAGCCGAGATTGAAGTGATGAAGTAAGGCTGTAGATAAATAGATAACTTTAGTCTCTTACAGGAGAAAAAACGCCACCTGAGCAAGACAAAGCGATTAAAGCTTTGGCGAAGCGCAAGATGAACATAGTTATGGTTAATTTATATTGAACTTTTTACAGGTATAAAAAAACGCCACCTAAGTGACGTTTATTTATGCTTGCATCGTGGCCAACTTCTGCCAATATTGTGCTTTCATCGAGTCACGTTCTACGCGGAAACCTTGATAATATAGTTCTGCTAAGAACAGAGCAGCTTTACCGTGACCAGCACGAGCAACTTCTTCTAACTGTGCAACCGCATCTTGGAAATTCATTTGAGAGTGAATTGTGTTAACCGCAGTTGCGTATACATGTTCTAAATCATGATGAGAGATACGTTGAATCATATAAAACTCCTTATTTTAATTATGATTACTTTTTCTAAAGGCCACTGCCTTTGAACTAATGTAACTTAGAATTGTTAAACTAATATTACAAATTAATGGATTTGTCAACTATTGATCGGCATCAGTTAGTTCACTATTAGGATACATGATTAAACATTATTCACAAATAATTTTGAGTAAAATCAATATGAGAATAAAAGACAAGGAGAATAACTATGACAAATACTATCGATGGCTTTGTTTTTGATACTCCTCCTAAAGAGGAGCAAATCATAGAGCTTGCCCATTACCATCGTAAATTATTAGATGAAGCAATTTTCCACCAAGAAATACATTTAGGGGATTATTGTCTAGCACAACGTAAACGTGTTTTTGACTATGCTCGTCAATTAGCCCCTGACCAAAAAGTTCGATTCTATAATGTATATGATGGTGAGCTTAGAAAAATTGCAGATGAAGATGAATTGCATCCGGCTGATGCAGAAGAAGGTTTAAGCATTTTTGCTATGTTACTGGTTTTAGTAATTATTGCGGCAATCTTATACTTCTCTGTAATTCGCTCTTTAATAAGCTAAAGTTTGTTATCCAGTAAGGATAAAGAATAGAGCCTTACTGGATTTTGACCTTGTGCTGAAGTGCATTGAACCCTACACTACATAAATTAGAGGTAGGTCATGCTCACATTCAAAGAAAATTTTCTTAAATTAAAGTCTGAGTTCAAGGCAGATCAATGTTTTAATCTGGTTGTGATTATTATCATTGGCTGTATTTTTATGCTGTCTTATTTAGCATTACTTCGTCCTGTCAACTCAGAACAGTATCAACGTATTGTACAACTTTCACGGCAGGCGACATATCCTAGAACTCAAGATATGGCTGAGTTGATTATGGCTCAATCAAAAATTCATAGAGCAGAGTATTTAAAGCTAATGCATGCTTATCAGTTTGAACATGATCACATCAAGGAATATCCTGCGTTAGCACAAGAAGATACTCAATAAATACTGTCTTTATTTCAACAAGGTTTTGCTCGCTATTGGAGCAGGCAAAAACTTGAATTTATGCTAAACTTTCTGTTTTTTAACACGCTGCTTTTCAAGGAATCGGCATGCAACAACAATCGAATATGCAAAATAAATTCTTGATAGATGCTGAGATCGGGGATGACGATGTCACATTGCCTAATTTACCTGCTATCGATGTTCCTATCGTTGAGTCACCTGTTAAGCAAGAAGTAAAAGCTGAAGAAATTGTTGAAGCTGCACCTTCAACTGAACCAGAGCAACCAAAGTCTGGTTTCTTTGGCCGAATGAAAGAAGGTTTGACTAAAACTCGTCGTAATTTTACCGATGGTATGGTCAATATCTTAATTGGTGGTAAAGAAATTGATGATGAGCTGCTTGAGGAAGTCGAAGAGCAATTATTAGTTGCAGATATTGGTGTTGATGCAACAAAAACGATTATTACCAATTTAACTGAACGTACTGCACGTGGCGATTTAATTTACTCACATTCGCTTTATAAAGCTTTACAAGAAGAGTTGGTTGCTTTACTTGCTCCACGTGTGAAGCCTTTACATATTGACCCAAATAAATCGCCTTATGTGATTTTAATGGTTGGTGTGAATGGTGTAGGTAAAACAACGACTATTGGTAAATTGGCTAAGCGTTTGCAAGGCGAAGGCAAGAAAGTAATGCTAGCAGCAGGTGATACATTCCGTGCAGCTGCTACTGAACAATTACAAATTTGGGGTGAACGTAACGATATTTCCGTTGTTGCCCAAGGCCATGGTGCAGACAGTGCTTCGGTTATTTTTGATGCTTTTGAAAGTGCGCGAGCTAAAGGTATTGATGTATTGATTGCAGACACCGCAGGCCGCTTACATAATAAAAGTAACTTGATGGAAGAGCTTAAGAAAGTTAAGCGTGTTATGCAGAAAATTGATGCAACGGCACCGCATGAAATTATGTTAGTAGTAGATGCAGGTACAGGGCAAAATGCAATTAACCAAGTACAAGAATTTGACCAAGCAGTTGGTTTAACGGGTATTACTATTACTAAGTTGGACGGCACTGCAAAAGGTGGTGTGCTGTTTAATATTGCTAGCCGTACTCATGTACCAATTCGTTTTATTGGCGTGGGTGAAAAAATTGATGATTTAAGACCGTTCTCGGCGAAATCATTTGTAGCAGCACTATTTGAAACAGAAAAATAATTTGCAGCTTATCTATAAAAAACCTCACAAAATAGTGAGGTTTTTTTATATTTATATCTTTTTTTATTGTTGCGAAAATAAAACGAACTGTCATATTTTTAATGCTGATTATAAGAAATGAGTTTCATAGACTATATTCATTCCCAAACAACGGCCAATGGTCAATCAAATAGGTAGGAAATAACAAAATGTCTACTTTCTTAGATAAAATTAAAAACCGTCGTACTATTTATGCAATTGGTAAAAATGTTGCATTAGATCGCACAAAAATCGAAGAAACAATTCGTGAAGCGGTTAAACATAGTCCATCAGCATTCAACTCTCAATCTTCACGTGTAGTAACCCTTTATGGTGAATCACATGCTAAATTTTGGAACTTAGTTCGTGAAGCGTTACGTAAAATTGTTCCTGCAGATGCGTTCGCTGGTACAAATGCAAAAATTGATAGCTTTGTTGCTGGTGTCGGTACAGTACTATTTTATGAAGATCAAGCTGTTGTTAAAAGCTTACAAGAGCAATTTGAATTATATGCAGATAACTTCCCAGTTTGGTCTGAACATTCAAGTGCAATTGCTCAGTTTGCGACTTGGACAGCACTTTCAGAACTTGGTTTAGGTGCGTCTTTACAACACTATAACCCAGTTGTTGACGCCGATGCTGCTGAAGCATTTGATGTACCTGCAACTTGGAAATTACGTGCTCAGTTAGTATTTGGTTCTGTTGAAGCGCCAGCTGGTGAAAAAGCATTCATTAGCGATGAAGACCGTTTCAAAACATTTAACTAATTTTAGTTGATGAAAAGAGTACCTAAACGGTACTCTTTTTTTATGTGTTTAAAATTAACGATCAAAAATAGTTATTTATTATAATTCAATAATATATTTTAAAAGTTTTAAGTGCAGCTTCGCCAAAAGAATAAGTGTCATAAAATCGTCATAATCATATTGCATATTGCTCATGTTTTTAGAAACTATTAAATATTATAGAGACGTGAACAGATGACTTTAAGATTAAGTATTGCTGCGATTGGTTTATTACTCAGCGGTTCAGTATTTTCAGCAGTTACAATTACAGCACCAGAGGAAATTGTAATCCTTGCGGTGAATGGTCAAGAAGTCAATTCAGGATTATTTCGTTCTTCTAAGAATAACTACAAAGTTGATGCTGGTACAACGAACCTAAGTGTGCGTTATCAAGAATACTTTGAACATCTAAATGGTGAACACGATATTGTTAAGTCTGGAGTCGTTACAATTCAAACACCAACATTAAAAGATGGTCAAACCTATAAGCTTGCAATGGTAGGTGCTCCAAAAGAATTTGAACAAGCAAAAAAATATGCTGAGCAACCAACAGTCGCTGTATATAATTCAAATAATGAACTAGTTGTTCAACAGACTGGTGCAAATAATGAAGCAAAACCTTGGTTTGCAACAGGCTTGTTAGGTAAGGTTACTGACTTCACGACTAAATCATCTAAGCAACAACCTGATGCCGTATATGCAAAACCGACCACAGCTCAAGTTGCTGCACCTATTGCCGTAACAGTACCTTCGGCAGGTGTGGCACAAACGAATGATCAGCGTTTGGTCGAAATTTGGCAAAAATCTTCTAAAGCTGAGCGTCAAAAATTTATGGCTTGGTTAGCTGAACAATCAAATTAATCAATTGCTATTCAAAATAAAGCCGATTTAATATCGGCTTTATTTTTTAGAATATTTTAAATAGCCTAAGTATATTTATGATAAATTTAAATTTCCGTTTAGCTAAAGTGAGTGATATTTCCTCACTTGTAGATTTGATTAATCAGGCCTATAGAGCGCAACAAGGTAGAAGTTGGACAACTGAAGTTGAATTTGTAAAAGGACAACGTATTAGCCAAGAGCAATTGAAACAGCAATTAGAATTACCGAACTCAGTATTATTAGTTGCAGAAATAGATTCTTCACAAATTGCTGCATGTATAGGCCTTACATTTCAAAACAACGCGGTTGAGATAGGAACATTCTGTATAGATCCTCAAATACAGAATATGAAAGTAGGTCGTTCGGTTCTGGAGTACGCTGAACGGTTTGCTTTGCACAAAGTACCGGAATTGGACAGTGCCTCATGTATGTTTTGAATGTGCGTTCAGAGCTAATTAGTTATTATGAGAGACGCGTATATACAAAAACAGGCAATCAAGAACCATATCTACTTGAAGCAGATGTTGGAGTTCCACTTGTACCTATTAAGCTGATTGAAATGAAAAAGGACCTCAAATGAGGTCCTTTTTGTTTAGGTTAGAAACCAGATGTAATAGCCTAAAAGCATGAGAGGCCAAGCTACCCATGGACTAAATAACCATTTCCATAACCAGAAGTGGGGTACAAAACCAACACCGTAAATGAAACCTCCGGAAATCCCCACCATGACCAGCATAAGCTGGCTATGATTATAGTGTCCGTTTGCATCTAACATTAGTGAAGGATGAACTAGTAAAATTGCAGCAAGCGGCAATGCCAACAGAAATGAAATGGCCATTGCAAATGCTTGAGCTTTTCTTTGATTTGATGCTGTCATTGCGTTTGCCATGATTTATTCCTCATCTAAATTTTGATGATGTTCGATATAAAGAGCACTCAATACACCTGCAAAACATGCCATCAAAATCCCAAGAATCCATGCGAAATACCACATTTGCTTCTCCTTATTAGTACAAGCTGTGCGAGTTTGACTCGATATGTTTGTTGGTAATCACGCCCCACATTTTGTAATACGACCAAGTTGTATAGAGCAAAATGATTGGAACAAAAATGCATGCAGCAACAGTCATAACACCTAAAGTACGGTGACTTGATACAGCATCCCACATTGTTAAGCTAGAGTTCGGGTTAATACTCGATGGCAATAAAAATGGGAAGAGAGCAAACCCAGCAGTTAAGATTGCACCTACAATCATTAAGCTTGTACCGGCAAAGCTTAAACCTGCTTTTGCTTTTGATGCTGTAAAGAAGGCAATAATTGCCCCTAAAATTGCGACAACTGGAGCAACCTTAGTGATTGGATAGCTGGAGTAGTTGTTCATCCAACCTGGGTTGTTATTTGTGACGACTTGTTTCGCTAAAGGATTAAGAGCAGCATTTGGATCAATTGCAGCAGCATAACTATAACCAGGAACTTGACCGAAGTATAACCATGCCCCAATTACAAGGAAGCAAACCAAGAATACTGCTGCCATAATTTGGGTGGCTTTGGCAGAACGCTGTTTCAAAGCGCCGTCTGTGCGAAGCATAAGCCAAGCACCGCCGTGCGCACACAGCATAGATAAACTGACGATACCGCAAACTAAGGCAAATGGGTTAAGAAGAGCAAAGAAGCTACCTGAATATTCAGAGCGCAATGTGCTATCTAAACTAAAAGGAATACCTAAAAATAAATTACCGAACGCTACACCGAAAACTAGAGCAGGCACGGCACCACCAATACAAAGCCCCCAGTCCCAAGAGTTGCGCCATTGTGTATTTTCAAGTTTAGAACGATAGTCGAAACCTACAGGGCGTAAGAATAGGGCAAATAGCACAAGTAATAAGGCCCAGTACATTCCTGAGAATGCAACTGCGTAAACCATTGGCCAAGCTGCAAATAGGGCGCCACCTGCGGTAATAAACCAGACCTGATTACCATCCCAGTGCGGTGCAATAGTATTTATAGCAGCACGACGTTCGTTATCAGTTTTACCAACAAAAGGCATGAGTGCCATTGAGCCCATATCGAAGCCATCGGTTAAAGCAAATCCGATGAGTAGGACTCCAACTAACACCCACCATATGATTTTTAGGAGTTCGTATTCAATCATGATAAAACCTCCCCATTAACAGGTGCTTTCGGCTCTTGTTTTTCAAAATGATATTTACCAGTGTGAAGAGAACTTGGTCCTAAGCGAGCAAATTTAATCATTAAGTACATTTCAATAATTAAAAGGACGGTATAGAACGCTGCTAACGCGAGGATAGAGCCCCATACATCACCTGTACTTAAACTCGAAGTTGATAAGTGTGTCGGTAAAATCTCACCGATAGACCAAGGTTGACGACCTCCTTCAGCGACATACCAACCTGTTTGTGCAGCAATCCACGGAAGAGGTAATGCAAACAATGCGTATTTGAGTAACCAAGGTTTATTTTCAGCATTTCTTTTTGCTACAGCCCAAGTGGCTAAAATGAAAAGAAGCAACATTAAGAAACCAGAGGCCACCATTGCACGGAAAGAGAAGAACAATGCAGTCACATTTGGAACAGTGTCTTTGACAGCGGCTTGAATGTTTTGTTCACTTGCATCCACGACATTTGGTGCATATTTTTTAAGAAGTAGGCCATAACCTAAATCTTTTTGGTTTTTCTCAAATGAAGCTAATAACTCTGGTGAGCGATCACCAGCACGTAGTTTTTCAAGTTCAGCATAAGCAAGCATACCGTTGCGAATACGAACTTCATGCTGCTGCATGAGATCTTTAAGACCAGTAACTTCTTTAGTTGTTGAGCGAGTTGCAATTAAACCTAATGCATAAGGAATTTTAACTGCATAGTCTGTTCGCATTTCTTCATGATTTGGTACACCAAATAATGTAAATGGCGCAGGCGCAGGGTGAGTATCCCATTCAGCTTCAATTGCAGCGAGTTTAGTTTTTTGCACATCACCTAGTTCATAACCAGATTCATCACCAAGTAAAATCACTGAAAGTGTAGAAGCGAGTCCGAAAATTGCGGCAATTGCAAATGAACGGCGAGCAAAAGGAAGATCACGTTTTTTAAGCAAGTAATAGCTTGAAATGGCGAGTACGAAAATCGCACCTGTTACATATCCAGCAGAAACAGTATGTACAAATTTTACTTGTGCAACAGGGTTGAAAATAAGAGCGCCAAAATCGACAAGCTCCATACGCATGGTTTCGAAGTTAAATGCTGCGCCAACAGGGTTTTGCATCCAACCATTCGCAACCAAAATCCAGAGAGCTGACATATTAGAGCCAAGAGCAACTAACCAAGTTACACCTAAATGTTGTACTTTGCTCAGACGGTCCCATCCGAAAAAGAATAAACCGATAAATGTCGACTCAAGGAAGAATGCCATTAAGCCTTCAATTGCCAAGGGTGCACCGAAAATATCACCTACATAGTGTGAGTAATATGCCCAGTTTGTCCCGAATTGGAACTCCATGGTTAAGCCTGTAGTTACACCTAAGGCAAAGTTAATACCAAATAATTTTCCCCAAAACTTAGTCATATCTTTGTAAATTTCTTTACCAGATATCACGTAAGTTGTTTCCATAATGGCCAGAATAAACGCAAGGCCTAGGGTCAAAGGTACGAAAAGAAAGTGATACATTGCGGTCATGGCAAATTGGAACCGCGAAAGATCAACCACGCTTTCAGAAATCATCAACGTGTCTCCTTAATGTGGGAAGTGTTATCGCCTGCAATATGCTCAGCGACTTGATTGTCGAAATTTTTGGGGATAGTGGGAGCATCAAACCAAATATGTTTGATTGTTAAGAGAAGCACGACTTTAATTATTAGAATAATCGTAATTTCTCTAACTAATTTGGCATTAATATCTAGATTTTTAAGGCTCATAAAATAAACCTCGATACATATTAATTTCATTATTAATCAAAATATATTAAAAATAAACAATAAATATATTTTAAATAAAAACTTAATTATCTTTTTTATACAAAACAATAACTTATATATTTAAATAATTTTAAATAAAATATCTAACTAAAATGG
>NZ_JBIUCQ010000026.1:0-13063 GCF_044538495.1 Acinetobacter sp. ABJ_C4_1
CCCATTAAAAAAATAATTAAATAATAAATAAAAACAATAATTTAATTTCTTTAAATTAATTAAGTTTTACTAAAAAATTACAATTTTTAAAATTAAGTTATTCAATAATTAATATTGAATTTAAATGTTTAATATAAACTATTTTGTATGATAAATTAATTTCAAGAATTATCCATAAAAATGGAAATTCTATACATTACAAACAACTTACCAACTATAAGAATATTAAACACTACAAGGATTTTTAAAATATGAAGAGAAATTATTATATTTTAGGTACTCTTTTATGTGGTATGAGCTTAGCAACACATGCCGACTCATTACGAATAAGTGCCACGGAGTTTGCAAAAGACCCAGCCAAAGTAAGCGCATTACAAAAAGGGTTGGAAAAAATGAGGGCAAATAATAATGCTCCCCTTTTATCAGCGGAGTTTCGTACAAGTTTTAATTACTGGGCCAATACACATGGCTATTTTGGTACAGGTACACATGCAACAGACAAAGATTATTATGTTAATCAATACCGTATGCCACAGTGTTTAGAGATATATAGTAAAGCTGTATGTGATAGTTACTATAAACATATTCAAAATTCCACAGTTCCAAACGATGGTTTTACCGATGAAGTTTGGGGTACATGCCAACATGGCAATCTAAATTTCTTACCTTGGCACCGTATGATGCTTTACTTTTATGAGCGAACAGTACGTAAATATGTTGGGCAAGATTACTCTCTTCCTTATTGGGATTATTACCAAGAAAAAGCTGCCAATGGTAAAGGCTTAGCACTCCCTCAATTGGTTCGTGGTAAACAGGCTGGTACTTTATATGACCAATTCCGTACACCGGGTTTAAATGCAAATATCAGCGCCATAGATCCAGATAATGCCAGCGCTGCTCAAGCATTTAAATGGGATAACTTCACAGACTTCTCTAACCAATTACAGTCTCAACCCCATGGGGTCATGCACTGTGCAGTCGGTAAAAACTGTGTGCTACCAGATATGGGATTTGTACCTATTGCAGGCTTAGACCCCGTATTTTATATGCATCATGCAAATATCGACCGCTTATGGCAATGCTGGTTAAATAAAAAAGCAAATGGGCAACCGATTACGCTTGAATGGGCCAAGAAAAACTTAGGTATGCCAAATAGCTGGTATGACACTCGATATACCTTTGCAGATGAAAACGGCAACAAAGTTACCATGACCATTGCTGATGTATTCACCCCCGGTAAAATTCCAGTGCGGTATACCAATGAAAATGCTTGTAAAGTTGAAGCTACTGTCATGAGTAGTAAAGGTGCTGAAAAAGCAAACCTATTTAAAATGAATCATAAACCAGTCAGCAGTAATAAAAGCATTAAACTTATGGGTGTAACTCAAAAAGTAGCTTTAGCCCCTCAAACTGCAAGTTTCCTAGAGAACTCCAGTCAACTTACTCAAACAAAGCTCTCATCAGGACAAACCTATTTGATCTTAGATAATGTCCAAATGATTGGTAATCCAAATCTAACTTATAAGATTTATCTATCTCCAAAAAATAAACCTGACCAAAAAATTTATGTTGCCACAATTAACTACTTCGGTGTGTTAGACCATGACCACGGCGGACATCCGGGTCATATTGGTCAATTGGTCTATCAAGTTAGTGATCAAGTTAAGCAATTAGGCATGGCTGCTGAGGACTTAGAAGTTCAGTTTGTTGCTACTGATTTAACACTTGATCAAGTGAAGGAAAAAGTAAGCTCTCAAGGCTTGAGTATTTCTCAAGTTCGCTTAGAAACTACAAAATAATAATTAAGGAGAGGCCTGATTTTTCAGGCCTATATTCATTATGAAAATAACTCATTTAATATTATGCACGCCTCTAACTTTGGTTTCCGGATATGCGTCGGCGAATGATTCTTCTGAACGCGTACTAGAAGACCCACCCCATATGAATGTTACGCGTAAACACGTCGCTTTACTCGCCGTACCCAACCCAACGACTGCATCAACAAATGCACCGCAAATGCAATCTTCAAATGAAGCCTTATTTACTTGGGAACTTAAAAAAACTAAAAATAAACTCTGGAACCCAGCCACAAAAAGTTACGACACAGTCATTTTACGAAGTTACCAAGGCACAGATACTCAGCCCAATACGCCATATATTGCACCGACCATTGAAGTCTTTCCCGGTGAAACCATACGGGCAAATCTAGATAATCAACTGGATATAGACCCGATTACTCACCAGAAACCCACTAAGGACTTAAGCTGTACCAGTGATCATACTGATGTGAATAAACCACATTGTTTTGATGGTACGAACATGCACACTCATGGTTTATGGATTAACCCGGCGGGAAATAGTGATAACGTTTTAGTTTCGATTAATCCGGGTGTTAATTTCCAATATGAATACAATATACCGCCTGACCATCCGACCGGAACGTTTTGGTATCATCCGCATCGACATGGTTCGACCGCAATTCAAGTCGCGAGTGGTATGGCGGGAGCTTTAGTTATACGCGGATATCGACAGCCCACCCTGAATAAAACAGGTGATCTCGATTTACTCACCTATGGCTTTAAAGAAAGAACGCTGGTTTTCCAGCAAATTCAATATGCTTGTTATGATGCTAACGGAAACATCGAAACTGATAGCAATGGCAGCTATATTTGCCCAAACAATCAAATTGGTGAAATTAGAGATTATCAGGGCTTTGGCCCCGGTGAGTGGGGAAAATCAGGACGCTATACGAGCATTAATGGTGAAGTTCAACCTTTCATTACCCAAGCTGTAGCTGGGCAAGTCGAACGTTGGAGAATAGTCCATGCAGGTATACGCGACAGCATTAACCTGAGCATTCGCCAAATGCAAAATATTCCTTCCCGACTCGATTTAACACCAATGGGTGAAAAGAAATTATTAAGCGAAAGCTGTACAGGACCAATTGTAAGTCAGCATCTTATTGCAGCAGATGGCTTAACCCTCAAACAGGTTATGGACAAAACAGTCACCGTTTTTCAACCAGGTTACCGTTACGACGCATTAATGCAATTTCCTCAAGAAGGTCGTTATTGCTTAATTGATGAAGCAGCGTCTGCTTCTGCTAACGTGGACCGTGCATTTTCAGAGAGACATTTACTGGGCATTATTCAAGTCGATAAAGCCACTTCAGCACCTCAGTCTTTAACAATGGCGTTAAGCAATAATGCAAAACAAAATATTGCGCCAGATATGCTTCCCGCGGTACTTCAAGATTTACAACAAAATCTAAAACTTAGCCATTTTGTTCCTCATCAGGACTTACCAGCTACACCGTATAAACAATTTTTAGAATTTAATATTGATACAAATGCTGATCCAGTTCAGTTTCAGGTCAATGGAAAGCCGTATCAACCAGACCGAATTGATCGTACGCTCGAGTTAGGTAAAACCGATGAATGGATACTTACCTCTAAATTGGCCAGCCATCCTTTCCACATTCACGTAAATCCTTTTCAGGTCGTAGCCGTGTATGACCCTAATGGAAAAGATGTCAGTGATATCAACGCCGTTGATGACTACGACAAATCGACTACTCCTGATCCACAATACCGTGGTCTCAAAGGTACATGGAAAGACACCATTTGGGTTAAAAATGTAAAAGGAGCCAGTTATAAAGTTGTTGTAAGAACTAAATACGAACGCTACATCGGTGACTTTGTATTGCACTGTCATATTTTAGATCATGAAGATCAAGGCATGATGCAAAACATTCGGATTAGCCTTCCAGATGGAAATGGTGGCATCACACAAGGACATCACTAATCCTAAGATTTTATCTTTAGACCTAATGAAAAGGCCGCTTCGCGCGGCCTTAGCTTTATCAGTTTTATGTAGAACTCTTATTTTCTTGATAATTGATATGCTTTAAAAATAAATCGACAGCATATTCAACCCAAACACTAATTTGTTGGTCTGATATTAAATACTCAGGATGAGTTAAACATTTTAGATGAGCATCACTTCTTAACAGTGATAAAAAGATATTCGCCGCAACTTCCGAAGAAGACGTTAATTTAATTTCTCCTTGTTGAACAAATTTATCAAGATAACCCGCAATCATATTTGCCAACCGTTGTGGCCCCACTTCAAAGAACTTTTCAGATAACTCAGGAAACCTTACTGCTTCTGCAATACAAACCCTAAAAAATGCCAAACCTGAATGCGACAAAATAAAACACAGATAGGTTTTCCCAATTTCAGTTAAAGCTGAACGTAAATTTTTAGTTTTTGTCTCGACCGACATAATTTGTTTTTGCATGTTGGAACATTGACGTTCAATAACCGCTGCAAACATTGCTTCTTTATTTTTAAAACAACCGTACATGGTGGCTTTTGAAACACCTGCTTCTTTTTGAATCATATCTGTGGTTGTGCCACTAAAACCGTGGATCAGAAAAAACTTTGTTGCTGCATCCAGAATTTTTTGATCTTTCTCATTGGCTTTAATGCAATCTGACATAAGAACCTACAAACATATTTAGCAATTTCATGATTAGTGTAACTCATCGAAAAGTTCAAAATCGAGAATTGACGTAAATTTAATAAGATAGTAGAGTACCGATCGGTACAGTTGAGCTCAATAACTGCTCTATGCAACGAGTTCATTTTAAAATTTAAGGTAAAAGATGAATATACGACCACTCATCGGTTTGGCGGGTGCAATATTTGCAGCAATGACCGTCGAATTTAATAACCGAATTACCAGCATTACCTTGGTCGATATTCGCGGTGCAATGGGCATTAGTGTCGATTCAGGTTATTGGGTCAGCAGCATTTATGCCAGTGCCATGATTATTGGAATGATTCTGTCTACCAGTTGGGCCGTTATTTTTTCCATACGTAGAGTCCTTCTTTTTGCCATCGGACTTTGCCTCATCTCTAGCGTTTTAATTCCTTTTAGCCCCAATATTGAAATATTTTATTTATTACGAGGCTTACAAGGTATCGCCAATGGTTTAACCATTCCTTTACTCATGGCCTGTGCACTTAGATTTCTAGGGCCAGAAATCCGTTTATGGGGTTTGGCCTGCTATGCACTAACAGCGACGTTTTTTCCCAACTTAAGTGCTGCACTTGCTGCTTTTTATTTAGATGTGATTGGTTGGAAAATGATATTTTTCCAAACCATTCCTTTTTGTGCGTTAAGTGCTGCACTGGTTTACTTTGGTATTCCGCAAGATCCACCAAATTATTCAAGAATAAAAACTTACGATTGGACTGGCGCGATTCTAGCCATTATTGGTTTGGCAGGCTTAAGTACCATGCTTTTACATGGCAATCATTTAGACTGGTTCCATTCAAAATTGATTTGTGTTTTGGCTTTAATCAGTGCCATTACCCTACCTTTATTTTTAATACATGAATGGCGCTATCCAACGCCATTAATTAAACCGCAAATGCTCGAAATACGAAACTTTGCTTACGCTGTTATTGCCCTGTTTTGCTTTGTAATTATTGGTATGTCGACCAGTACATTACCCCTTAATTACTTAAGCGCTGTACATGGTTATAAGCCAACTCAAACCATGTGGATTGGTTTACAAATAGCGGCTCTGCAATTTATCTATATTCCAATTGTCATTAAGGTTTTAAACCAAGCTTGGGTCGACAGCCGTTATGTACATGGGTTTGGTTTACTTCTGGTGATGGCTGGCTGCTTAGGTGCAAGCCAACTGGATACCACTTGGAATCAAGATCAGTTTTATTTTTGGCATGCCATTTCATGTTTAGGCCAAACCTGTGTGGTGCTGTCATTGCTCATGATGGGTACAAACAGTGTCCATCCTACTATGGCAATTTACGCCTCACCAATGATTAATACTCCGCGTGCTATTAGCGGTGTACTGGGTGTGTGCATATTGGATTGGGTCAATCGAGTACGTGGTGAATACCATTCAACACGGCTGATTGAAAATACAGCCCAACATATTTTTCAAAATATTCAAGGCCCTGTGATTAACCCACTTACCCCGCCTGTGCTTACCGCAAATGGTACCGAGCGTATTTCAGGCGGTTTATCTGCCTTAAATTCTGCTATTCAGGCACAACAATCTGTGCTGGTCATTAGTGACCAATATCTGATTTTAGCTGGACTTACCGCAATTTTATTTATCGTTATGCTGATTTTACCCGTTAGAACTTATCCACCACGCATTGCTCTCATTAAGTTAATGAATAGTCATAACTCAGGAAAATCTTTATGAGTACTCTCGAAGCCCAAGATCACTCCACGACCGAGTCACCCAAGTTAACAAAGGTGCAATATCTTAAAAAACACTGGGTTATGGTTATTGCATTTATTATCGTTCTAGTTTCCATTTTATGGATTTTAAAACTTATATTTTTACCGTCTTCAGTGGTTAAAACTGACGATGCACGGGTGGATGTCGAGTACTCAACCATTGCCCCTAAAGTCTCTGGAAATATCGAAGAAATTTATATTAAAGATCACCAGACCGTAAAAAAAGGCCAGCTTTTAGCGCGTATTGACCCACGCGATTATCAAGCCGCTTTGGCTGAAGCAGAATCTAATTATGCTAAAGCACAAGCCGACCTAAATGAAGCAATGCTAGCGGTAGAAAGACAGCCCACTGTTATTCGAGAAACGGAAGCACAGCTTAGAAAAGTTGAAGCCGGAATTAAACTTACTAAAGATAATACAGCACGTTATGAGCAGTTACAGGCACTCGGTGCGGAGTCTAGATTAATTACGCAGCAGTCAAAAACTACGTTAACCGAGCAATATGCTGACTTAGACAGCAGTAAAGAAAAAGTCACTGATGCACAGTATCAGCTCAACCAATATAAAATTCAGGTTCAAGCCAAACAAGCTGCTTTAAAACAAGCCCAAGCGGCACTTGATAAAGCAAAACTGAATTTGAGCTATACAGAAATTCGTGCGCCTATTGATGGCATGATTGGGCAAAAGTCTGCAAATGTAGGCAACTTTGTAGGCGCAGGTAATCCACTCATGGTGGTTGTACCTTTAGATCAGGTTTATGTAGAAGCAAACTTCCGTGAAATTGAGTTAAAGCAAATTAAAATTGGGCAACCTGTCACTGTGTATGTCGATGCTTATAATGTTGAGTTAAAAGGTGTAGTAGATAGCTTCTCTCCTTCTACTGGCGCATTTTTCTCACCAATTTCAGCAACGAATGCGACAGGTAACTTTACCAAGATCGTTCAGCGTCTACCTTTACGAATCAAGCTTATTGAAAATCAACTGGATATTAAGTTGTTGCGCCCTGGTCTATCTGTTGTAGTTTCTGTGGATACGACTAAAAAGTAAATTTGAGAATGCTGGGATAATTAAGAAAAAAGAGACTATTCAATGGTCTCTTTTTGATTTATAACAAATATATAGACGCTAAGATGGATCAATATTTTCCTATTTTTATATGAAAACTATAAGTTTGTCTGTCTTTACTCCAACAAAAAAGCCCATCTTCCGATGAGCTTTTTATTTAATTATGGCTATTAATATGTATTAAACTTTAAATTCTGCTATTACAAAGTTTTTTACTATTTCATCAAAATTTGGTTTCAGAAGAGTTGGCTTGCTATCTTTTATAGTTTTATACCAATAACTCGCTGCAACTCCCATGCTAATCAGAGCTAACAATTTCATTGCTCACCTCACTTATTGGGAAGATTGAAACTTAACGTATCATTCGCGTTTGTAGCGTTCCAACTCGTTTTAGGGAGGTTTCTGTATATTTTTTAAGCAATGTGTAAGAAAAAAGTCTCGTCTTGGAAGCTTTCTCTATTTCAATAATAATCAGTATTCAATAAATTGATGTAATGAATTTATAGAATGCACAAAGTTATCTTCTTCAAATATTTTTCATTTTGATTGCACGGTAACAAGTATCACAAAATAAACTTAAAATTTGAATTGAGTCTCATTTTTCCATTGCTGCCTCTTATATCATTTATCAAAATAAAGGTTTTCAAATATTAATAATTTTTAGACATGACAAATCAAGTTACTGTATATACAGAATTGTTAAATCAAATCAACTTACCCCCTGAAGTAACAAGTTTATTAATTAATCTTTTTGTAATCCTCACTCTTTTAACAATGACTACTACGGCCTTAGAAAAACTTGGAATATTGAAATTATTCTCTAAATTCTTTATTAAACCAGATACTACTGAACATGAACTTAAAGCCTTAGATGAGATCACAAAGTTTGAAAAATTTAATTCTAGTTCGTTTACAAACCAACCTTATGCAGAGGCTGCATATCATAATAAAGAGATTGCACTTTTAAATAATTATTATAAGAGCAAAGTGAAAGACAGACTTGCATTAAGATATATGTTCACACGTGCAGATAATAAAAGAGCTTTCAGATTATATTCTGATACTAAAACTTCAATATTTTTAAAACAATTTGGTGAAGTTTACGTCTTACGTTGGTGGGTAAGTAAATGGTGGGTTTATCCACTTGCAGTAGTTTGGTTAATTTTTTATCTATATGTTGCAATTTCACTTTTATATAGTTTTTTAGAATCACCTGCTTTTCAGAACTCTCAATTGATCGGAGTGTTCTATTACTTCTTGATAGTCGCACTATCTTTGGGTGTTGGTTGGCTTACAAGTCCTTTAATTTGGCCACTACAAGCAAAAATTTTTGCTGGGCTAAAGAAATATAATCCTCCGCAAAATCCATGAAAATGAATAATTATTTTTAAATAACCACATACGGAGACAATAATTGAAACCCGCTATTGTTATCGGCAACGTGACTGACCACGGTGGAATGGTCAGTACTGGCGATAATACATATTTAATTGATGGTAAAGCAGCTCATCTGGAAGGAATGACTCACTTCTGTCCCAAGTGCAAAGTTACGGTTACTGCTCTCTCAAGCAGTCCGCTTGTAGTTATTAATGGTCGGTCGATAATTGTCGCTGGTGATAAGGCTAGTTGCGGAGCTACCTTTTTACCAAGCCAAAGTTTGTGGGTGCGTAATCAAGATAGTTCAAGCGGATCTGGAAGTTCCTCTACAAACAATAGTTTTGTTCAAAATACAGAAAAAGAAAACAGTGTAATTTTTCAGTTTAATGACCCCAAAACTGGTAAACCATTGCCCGATTTTCCATATGAACTGACTCTTCCAACTGGTGAAAAAATTCAAGGTAAAACAAATAATGCTGGAAAGACTGAACTTACAGTTACAGGGGTTAAACCTGAACAAGTCAAAATCGAAACCTTAGATCTTTCAGAACCAATGCCACCTCTGGAGTAAGAATTATGGGTAATCAACCAATTACTAAAAATATTCCCCCTAATAGCAAAGCTTGGGATGGTTATCCTTCTAAAGTTGAAAGCTGTAATGTTCCTAAACCATTTTGCTATTTACAATTTGATCGCCCACTTGCAATGCCTTACACCTTTATGATGTCTGCACAACAGTGGGAATATGTAGAAAAAAGAAATAAGTTAGAGTTTTTATTAGCTGTTAGATTTGGCATGGAATACGATATTGCTAAATTAAATGAGGATGTTTTGATCTCTACAGGTTTCCATACGGGCATGTATGTTAAGTTTCAAAACTATTTAAGGAAACACTATCAAAAAGATGCTGTTGTATTAATGGGTGTTTTTCAAAGTAATGCTTTTACCACAAGATTTGGAACAACTTTTGCGATTGAAGATTTAATAGGCCTAAAAGGTGCTATTGATGATTTGAGGATAGACGATATCATGACTGGGGCACATATGATTTCACGAAGAAATGGTCATGCTACACAAATTAATAGAAAGATGTATCGACAAAACTTTAACCAAGACTACAATCCAACTATGTTAAAGACCTTAGCTGCTCAAGGGTTGTATCCTGATGAAATCGAAGGAATCTTCTAGAATGAAGAAATATTTATTAATTTGCCTTTTACCTATTTTTACTACTGCTTGTAGCGCCAAACCAACCCCACAAGAAGAACTAGATATTCAAGCTACCTTTTTGCCTACTGTATTCAATCTTGATGCCGGTACTTATGCTTTAGCACAGAAAGAAGCTCCTACTGCTTTAACTAAACAATTGTATGATGATGCTTTATTTAAGCTTGGTTTATTAAAGAGATATGATGACCAAGCAAGTGAAAATTTCAAGCTTGAAAAAACTGTAGAGCCAATAAAATTAAATACCTTATGTTTAATGATTAAGTTTGTTAATAACCCAACTTATATAAAAGCTGTAAAGCATAGTATTGAGCAAGAGCCTGATTTAAATAAATGGCTCAAAGAAAAACAACCAGAATGGCAAGAAGCTTTGAAGAAAGAGGACAAGGAAATTTTTGATCATGCTTGTTTATAAAAAGTAGATTTCTAAAGAAAAGAAGCGTAACTACTAGTTATTCTTCTTTATATTACTTACCATTAGTTGTTTGACAATAAACTGCTAAAGTTAGTTACATACTTTTGCCACTTTTAAAAAGTCTTTTGTATTATAAAACATACTAATTTCTCCCCATTTTACGTTATCTTTCTCTCTATAAATTATATCTTTAACAACAATGCCATCAGAGTTAATGACAGCATCCGCTACCAATGCCGCTTGCTGAGTATTACAGTTTATTTTCATTTTAATAAATCTTTTACCTAGCCAAGTGGAACGACCATTGGGCTTCATAACTCCAGTAAACATCATAGAAATTATGGGGTACCCATCACTGTAATGTTCACGTACACCCGGTCTAACATACGTGGCATCCGAATTGTTTTTGGTTAAAAATATCCATGTAATATCATTTTCGATAATATTTTTTTCTTCAGCTTTATTTATCGAAAGATAAGTTGCAATAGATTCATTCTTAACATGGTGTGGGACAAGATCTGTTTTGAGATGAGCTACTTCTCTACTGTCTTTTTTTAAATTCTCATCTACAGTTAGTTTTGGAACTTCATATTGATTGCTAGAGGATGACTGATCATAGATTGTATTTGGTTGAGAGTAATTATAAGGATAACTACCACTTGAAGATGCAGTTTTTGCACCTACCTTTCCATTATATGGATTAACGTTACCAACTGTACTCCAATTATTATAAAGTTTTCCATCTGGGTTAGAACGGATATGTGGACTTACATAGGTTCCATTTTTGCGATAATATCCCCGTACTGCTACACCTGCATGGACAAAAGATATATAGAAATTGCTAGCGAGAAGTAAACAGACAAATGTAAAAGTAGTTTTAATTCTCATACTAGTATTCATGAATATTCCATTTATTTAAAAAATTTATTTATTATTACCTAATCTATCATTAACTATAATAGAATTAACTAAATATTCCTAAATATAACTCGATTGGAATTATTTTTTATATTTATTTCGATATTAGGTATAAATATTAAAGGTATCAAATCATAATACCTACATGAAATTTTCTTAAATGCTTTCAATGAAATCTTTAAAAGTCGTTGCCGCAGTTATCTGGCACCAGAATAAAATTTTATGTGCCCTTAAAGGTGAGCATAAGTATCCTTATATATCAAATAAGTATGAATTTCCGGGTGGCAAAGTCGAAGCTGATGAAACACTTGAACAAGCTTTAGTCCGAGAAATTAAAGAAGAGCTCAACCTTGATATTGATGTTACTGGATATTTATTAACTGTAGAGCACTCCTACCCTAACTTTAATATCGAACTAGCCACTTTTATGTGTGTAACTACGACTATTGAAGAATTAGCTTTAAGTGAGCACCAAGATGTACAATGGCGCACTATCGATGAATTAGAACAGCTTGACTGGGCTGCTGCTGATATTCCCATCGTGAAATACTTACTTGATAATAAGACTGCAGTATGTTGAAAGATTTTAAGCAACTAAAACCAGGTACCATTTTAAATAACGCGGAATTATGCGAATTCTTCCTTTGTTCATCTCAGGGCGGAATGCGTCGATCCCATAAGACAAATACCCTTATCATTGTTTCAAACCATGTTGAATCTATTTATGAAGATCAATGGATTGGCGATGAGCTACATTACACGGGTATGGGCCAAGTAGGTGACCAGGGATTAATAAGTCAAAATAGAACACTAGCTGAAAGTCATACTAACGGCGTGTCTGTTCATCTTTTTGAAGTATTTGTCGATAAAGAATATATCTATCAAGGTCCAGTTACTCTCGTAGCAGATCCATATCAAAAGATTCAACCTGATGCTAATAAGCAAGATCGACTAGTCTGGATATTCCCGGTTAAATTGTCTGATTCAAATACGGCGATTAGCGTAGAGACCATAGAGCGAACTAGTCAGAAAAAGCAACGCAAGTATAAGAAGAAATCAATTGAGCAATTGATGGCAGATGCTCATGCTACTGCACAAACGCAAGTTAGCTATCGTAATATTAAAACGAAATACTTTATTCGTTCCATTGCAATTGCAGAGCTTGCAAAACGTTTAGCAAATGGCATTTGTCAACTCTGTGAACAACCAGCCCCTTTTAAAGACAAAAAAGGTGAGCCTTACCTGGAAACGCACCATATTGAATGGTTAGCACACGGTGGATCAGATACCGTCGAAAATACAGTAGCGCTTTGTCCGAATTGCCATAAGAAAATGCATGTAGTGAATGCTGAGACGGATAGAGAAAGACTTTTAAAAATTAATGAAAAAAATCAATGATACTTTATTTTTCATACTGGTAAATTTTATATGGCTGTAAAAAAAAATATTTTTATTGATATAACTTTTCTAATAACTTTTATGACTTTTTTTGTATATACATCAGGAAATGCATATATTGGTGGTTTTACTAGATATTTCGGATATAAAGAAGGAGCTTTAGGTTTAACTCTTCAAGAATATTTTATGTTTGGAGGCTTAAATGGTCTTTCTGGTATTTTTTTAATTTTCTTTTCACTTTTATGCATTTCTTTAATAAATGTACTTTGTGATAAAAATATTCATATAAGTATGATTAAAGGAGCACTGTATGCAATCTTATTTCCTTTTTTGTTTACATACAATTGGGTTAAGCACTACTCTATTATTCCACCTAAAAT
>NZ_JBIUCQ010000027.1:0-7419 GCF_044538495.1 Acinetobacter sp. ABJ_C4_1
ATAGAGAGAATGTATTTTATATTTTTAATAAATTTGCCTAAATAATAATTTTATAGCTTAAAAATATTAATAATAATTTGAGTAAATAAAATATTTTATACATTTACTATACGTAGGAATTATAGTTAAAAAAATTGTAAATTACTTGTGATTGCTTGAATGAGTAAATTTTGAAATAATTTTTTTAATTTATTGTTTATCTATCATGTTGTTATGGATATTTTGAAGTTTTTAAAAAGTTTTAATACTGTAGGGACATACTTAACAATCATGACTATAGTTTTGCTCATCATGGTTATTCTTTTCTATATTGTTGATCCCAAATATTAAAGAATAACAGACTATAAAATAATAAAATATATAAATTTTAATTAGATTCCTATCACAGTTTTCGTTGAAAAATTTGAAGTATATTGTGTGAAATAAAAAATTATGAAAATATGATTTAGGTTAAAAACAGATAAAACTCTTAAAAATTTTCATCTGGAACTTAAACCTGAAATAAAAAAGTTATTACTTATCATAAAAATACCTGAAATATAATATATGGAGATATACATGAATATTCGCAAAGTTTCTGCCATTTTTCTTTCAATGGCAGCGACCCATTTAGCTTACGCAGCACCAAATCTTTTAAATTCTGCAATAGACTCTTCCCAAGCAAAAGGAATTATTAAAAATCAATATATTGTCATCTTGAACAAGGATATTGGACCTGCTAAAGATTTTGCACAGAATATTGCAAAACAACATGGTGGCAGGGTTTTGCAGAGCTACGATAGTGCTCTTAAAGGTTTTGCAATTTATTTACCTGATACGGCAGGAACAGCTTTTATTGAAGCGATGAAAAAGAACCCACAGGTTCTTTCTGTAGAAAATGATACTGTAGTGAATATTGATGCAACGACCCAAAGTAATCCTGATTGGGGGCTAGATCGCATCGATCAGAAAGCTTTACCATTAAATTCAACATATTCTTATTCGCAGACCGGTTCGGGTACAACAGCTTATATTGTTGATACTGGTATATTGTCTACCCATCAAGAATTTTCAGGTCGTGTATTAAATGGATATACAGCAATATCTGATGGTAATGGAACGACCGATTGCAATGGACACGGCACACATGTGGCTGGAACTGTAGGTGGTACGACTTATGGTGTTGCCAAGAGTGTAAGACTAGTCCCAGTTCGGATTTTAGGGTGTGATGGATCTGGTGCTTCAAGTAATGTTATTGCTGGTTTAGATTGGATTTTGAAAAATGGAAGTAAACCAGCCGTTGTAAACATGTCATTAGGCGGGGCAGCAAGCTCTTCTTTAGATAGTGCAGTAGAAAATTTATATAATAATGGTTATATAATGGTCGTAGCCGCAGGTAATTCGAATACAGATGCTTGTACCTCTTCTCCTGCAAGAACAAGTAATGCAATTACAGTTGCTGCGACGGACAATACTGATACTCGGGCAAGTTATTCTAATTATGGAAGCTGTGTGGATATTTTTGCGCCGGGAAGTCAAATTAATTCTTCTTGGATTGGAAGTAATACAGCTACAAAAGTATTAAATGGTACCTCAATGGCAACTCCGCATGTTGCCGGTGTAGTTGCTGAAATGCTTCAAAGCACACCTACTGCTACGCCTCAAACGATATCGACTAATTTGTTAAATCAAGCAACCAGTAATGTAGTGAAAAATCCGTCTGGTAGCCCAAACCGTTTGCTTTACAAATCGCCTTAATGAAAAGTTATCTTTCCAATATAAAAAAGGTCCCAAGCGGACCTTTTTTAATTTTTTATGTGTGTCTTCAGTGCTAAATATTTAATTATTATTTTTTCATATCTGCTTTGGGTAGAGATATAAATTCATGTAGTGGCATATCTAAGAAAAAATCAGATGCTTCAGTGTGCTTGCAATTCAACCAATCATTCCTAAGATGATTTGGTATCACAATAATTGAACGTTTTTCATCGTCTGGTTTATGAAACTGCTTCATGAATGGATGCTGATCTGCGTTTATTGTTAATAATGACATTGACTGAACTTTCTGATCATCAATCATGGTTTCTTCATAAATTGCCGCAAGTGTAAATGGTTCCCCATCTTGACGGAATATGCCATACCAATGAGCTTTTCCATTGATATATTTCGGTTCATAAATAGCTTCAACAGGTATAAGCCCGAATTGATTATGTGACCAAGCGTGTTTAAAAGAACGTTTTTGTTCAACCGTTTCAGTTCTTGCATTATAGGTTGCATACTTAAATGAAACTTCTCTGGCATAGGGAGGTAACATTCCAAATTTAACTTTTCGCCATTCCAATTCATTTTGGTGAGATAAGATCATTGGACAGTCATCACTTGGATAAACATCCGATTTGTAATCAAATGTTGGTTCAAATAAGTCTAATTGATGAGCATGATCTTTCTTAAGAGGTTTAAAATTTGCGCACATAACTGAACCTGACTTGCACTGAAATCCTTAAGCTCTAGCTTGAATCTTTTAGCTGGGTGTTATGTATTTTTTTATAGTTTGAATTGTCTGTTTCAGTATTAATTTTTACTTTTCAATTACTTTGTTAAAGGTTGCTTTCATATCAATCAGTTTAAAATTTGATGAACTGTTTTTAAGATAACTTTTAAAGTATTCATTTGTTTTGAATAGCTACTTTTATGCAACAGAGCCTTTCAGAAATTTGGATTTTAATAAATATGCTATTCATCATAATACAAAAGATATAGAGAACTTATACAAATCAAACGTTTTTGATTTGAGTAACTCTTTAAAAAATTTATAAGGTGGAATTATGAATAAACATTTATTAGCCAAGGTCACTCTTTTAGGTGCTGCACAACTATTTATGCTTAATACGGCATTTGCGGACATTCCGCTTACGCCAGCGCAATTTGCTAAAGCAAAAACAGAAAATTTTGATAAAAAAGTTATTCTGTCTAACTTAAATAAACCGCATGCTTTGTTATGGGGTCCAGACAATCAGATTTGGTTAACCGAACGTGCAACCGGTAAAATTTTAAGAGTAAATCCTGAGTCGGGTAGTGCAAAAACAGTTTTTCAGGTTCCTGAAATTGTGAATGATGCGGATGGGCAAAATGGTTTGTTAGGCTTTGCTTTTCATCCTGACTTTAAACATAACCCTTATATCTATATTTCAGGTACTTTTAAAAATCCAAAATCTACAGATAAAGAACTACCTAACCAAACGATTATCCGTAGATATACCTATAACAAAACAACCGATACATTTGAAAAACCTGTTGATTTGATTGCAGGCTTACCATCATCAAAAGACCATCAGTCAGGCCGTCTTGTTATTGGTCCAGACCAAAAAATCTACTATACGATTGGTGACCAAGGCCGAAATCAACTGGCTTATTTGTTTTTACCAAATCAGGCGCAGCATACCCCAACTCAGCAAGAGCTGAACAGCAAAGACTACCATACCTATATGGGCAAGGTATTACGCTTAAATCTGGATGGAAGTATTCCTAAAGATAACCCGAGCTTTAATGGGGTAGTTAGTCATATTTATACTTTAGGGCACCGTAATCCACAAGGTTTAGCATTTGCTCCAAATGGAAAGCTTTTACAATCTGAGCAAGGGCCAAATTCTGATGATGAAATTAATCTCATTTTAAAAGGTGGGAACTATGGTTGGCCAAATGTAGCAGGTTATAAAGATGATAGTGGTTATGCTTATGCCAACTATTCGGCTGCAACCAATAAATCTCAAATTAAAGATTTGGGTCAAAACGGGGTAAAAGTAGCCGAAGGTGTTCCCGTGACTAAAGAGTCTGAATGGACTGGGAAAAATTTTGTAGCGCCTTTGAAAACGTTGTATACCGTACAAGATACCTATAACTACAATGATCCAACTTGTGGTGATATGACTTATGTCTGCTGGCCAACGGTTGCACCGTCATCGGCATATGTATATACGGGAGGTAAAAAGGCGATTCCGGGATGGGAAAATACATTATTGGTACCATCTTTAAAACGTGGAGTCATTTTCCGTATTAAGCTAGATCCAACATATAGTGCGACTTTAGATGATGCCATCCCGATGTTTAAAAGCAATAACCGTTATCGTGACGTGATTGCAAGTCCGGAGGGCGATGTCTTATATGTACTGACGGATACAGCGGGTAATGTGCAAAAAGACGATGGTTCTGTAACGCATACTTTAGAGAATCCTGGTTCTCTCATTAAATTTACGTATAACGGAAAGTAGTTTATGTAAAAAACCCAGCTCTATAGCTGGGTTTTTTTGAACTTTAAATTTATCTATTCGGTTACGACCAATACGGGTACATGGATTTCTCCTAACAGTGCTTGAGTCACACTTCCTAAGAAGAACTTTTTAAAACCTTTTCGTCCATGAGAGCCAATTACCAATAAATCAGCTTTTAGCTCAGTTGCTGCTTTGATAATTTCTGTGTGAATTGTTTGACCTTCAACAATCTTTGTTTCAACAGAAATTCCGTGTTGACTAAATTGCTCTTTAGCTTGATCTAAAATGCCCTGAATCGAAGCTCTCGCTTTATTAAAGTAATCTTGTGCAATTTCTGTACTATCAATGATTTCAACTGAAATAAAAGGATCAATAGTGAGCGCATATACTAAAGTGACTTTACTGTTAAACGCTTTAGCAAGACTTGCAGCATGATTAACCGCAATAAGTGAAGTAGGAGAACCATCGACTGGAACTAAAATATGGTGATAACTCATATATTGCTCCTTATTGCCTTGTGACAATATTTATTGTTGAAGAACCTAAGTTTGTTATCGTTATGGTTATATTATCGCCAATTTTATGGTTTTTATTGTGTATTTTTAGTGTGCAAAGTGAGCGACTACTTTTTGTATATATACAGATTAATTCATCGAATAATGGCTTTCTAAATAAGCCTGACCTTGTTTAAGAATAGATATAACTTGATTTGCATCAATAGCTTGTTCGAATAAAAAACCTTGTCCAATGTTATAACCAAATTTAAGAAGTAGCTCTTTTTGTTCTGGGGTTTCAATACCTTCTGCAATTAAACCGAGTGAGAGATTAGGTGCGAGTAAACCAATTGCTTGGACAATTGCATAAATTGATGGGTCCTGTTGCATCTTTTGTATAAAGCTACAGTCGACTTTTAGACAATCAATTGGGTAGTCTCGTATATGCGTTAGAGAAGAGAATCCTGTTCCGAAATCATCTAAAGCAATGCGTACGCCATGTTGCTTTAATTTATTGAGTGCGCGAATAACATATTCAGAGCCACGGTCCCCAAGCATGTGCTCAGTAACTTCTATTTCAATTAAATATGTAGGAATTTCAAGTTGATGAATCTTTTTTAGTAATCTTTCGGCGTAATTGTCTCTTAAAAATTCAACTGGTGCAGCATTTAGTGATACTGGAAGTGGCTGAAAGCCTAACTTTATCCATTTAGCCATATCATGCAAAACTTGTTGCTGCATAATTTCACCAATTTTACTGGCTAAATCATAGTCTTTAAAAGCTTCAGCAATTTGTGAAGGCAAACCTCTTTGAGCCGAAGTCGTGTGCCAACGCAGTAATGCTTCAAAGCCCACAACAGCATGAGTTTTTAAATCAACTTTAGGTTGATAGTAGGGTTGGATAGTATGGTGACGAATAAGCTGTCGAGCAATGTTAAGTTGCGAGGCGATTGCTTCGGTCAACTGCATCATACTCGGGTTATACATACGTATACCGCCACGACCTCGAGCTTTTAAGTCATGCAATGCCATGTCTGCACAGCTTAATAAGCTTGATTGATCGACAGCATCTTGTGGGTAAATGGCACAGCCAATGCTCATACCGCCGTTGAGTACATTCCCTGCATATGTAATGGGTTGATTGAGTTGTTGAAGTAATACTTCAGCAAGTTCTCGGACATCATTTTCATTTTTTAAATGGCTGAGAATAACTGCGAATTCATCGCCACCTAACCGAGCGACAGAACATCGTTCATGGTCTACGCACTGATTAAAACGCTTAGACAGGATTTTTAATAAGTGATCACCAGCACTATGACCTATGGTGTCATTAATATGTTTGAAATGATCTAAATCAATTAAAAGTAAACCTACACTTGTTTGGGTTTCTCTTGAGTAGGCTAGGGTACGTTTTAATTGGAGCTTAAATGAGCGTCGGTTAAATAATCCAGTAAGTTCATCTCTCTCACTAATATCTCTTAATCGGTTTTCAGTAAGATATTGTTGAGTGACATTCCGAGAAACACATAATATTTGAATAATTTCGCCGTTTGTATGTTGAATTGGGGTAAGCATGTTATCCCAATATTCAGGATCTTGATTTGGTAAGCAACTCATGCCAGCGAATCGGGCCACTTTACCCTGTAAGGCTTTTTTTAAAGCAACTCTTCCGCGTTTACGAATATGGGGGGGTAAAAGATCTAACCATCGCATACCGAATTTTTTTTCATCGACAGGTACACCTAATGCAAGGCACCCTGATTTATTCATATGAGATACTGTGCCATCTGTATTTAAAACTTTAATACAATCGACACTAATATCGAGCATTTGATTCTGTATATCGATATCTTTACGTAGGCTTTGTTGTTCTTGTATATCTTGGTCAATATCTAGAAAACTAATAAACCATTCATTTTCTTGAGAAGGTTCATGATATTTCGATAATTGAATTGAAAGTTTACACCATCGATAGTGATGGCTCTTATGTAAAAGACGGCATTTAAATTCAACTCTTGATTGCAGTCGTATAGCATCTAACCATTTGTTTTTAACTTCTTCTAAATCGGCAGGGTACACGAAATCTAACCATTGCTGAAACAATGGAGGTGAGGTATCGCACCAGTACTTTGTACACTCCGTATTGCAGTATAAAATTAAGCCTTTTTCATCACTGACCCAAGTCGGTAGAGGAAACTGCTCAACAATAAAGTGCTTTTGGGTAGTGTTCGACATTGAAGTCATAACATGCCTAAAACTGCTGAAGAGTTAAACTATTTATAAACTGTATTGTAATAGTTGTGTCGTTACCACAAAAGCTATAAAAAAATAATATTTGATGTTTTTTTCGCCTTGAATAAATGTTTTTCTAAAATAAAATTGATATTACTCGTGTATGCATATGTTATTTATTAACTTTTAATTTTATTAAGAGTGTAAAAAATAGAGTATTCACTTTAAAAAAATATGCTTATTTTTGTAAAAAACTTGTTAAAACAGTTGTTTATATATCAAAAAAAGAAGTGTTTATAGAGTAATTTATAGCAAATAAAATATTTAAGTGGGCAAGAAATAAAATGACTTTAGATATTTTTGTTAGAAAAATTTATATAAAAAATCAGTTTCAATTATTAAGCATTAATACAATAACCACCATTATCTTTACAAAAGTAATATAA
>NZ_JBIUCQ010000028.1:0-5512 GCF_044538495.1 Acinetobacter sp. ABJ_C4_1
ATCATTAAGAGAATTGAAGAACAACTTGTGTGGATTTTTACTGATTGATTAATCGAAATAATTTTCATTGATTGATTGGTTTAAATTACTCGAAGTTTATTTGAGCGAAATTTAAGTCAGTAATTGATGAGCCAGAATTGGCACCTTGTCTATAAATAAGGTGCAAAATGATTTTAACTGAAGAGTTTGATCATGGCTCAGATTGAACGCTGGCGGCAGGCTTAACACATGCAAGTCGAGCGGGGAAAGGTAGCTTGCTACTGGACCTAGCGGCGGACGGGTGAGTAATGCTTAGGAATCTGCCTATTAGTGGGGGACAACATCTCGAAAGGGATGCTAATACCGCATACGTCCTACGGGAGAAAGCAGGGGATCTTCGGACCTTGCGCTAATAGATGAGCCTAAGTCGGATTAGCTAGTTGGTGGGGTAAAGGCCTACCAAGGCGACGATCTGTAGCGGGTCTGAGAGGATGATCCGCCACACTGGGACTGAGACACGGCCCAGACTCCTACGGGAGGCAGCAGTGGGGAATATTGGACAATGGGCGCAAGCCTGATCCAGCCATGCCGCGTGTGTGAAGAAGGCCTTATGGTTGTAAAGCACTTTAAGCGAGGAGGAGGCTACTCTAGTTAATACCTAGAGATAGTGGACGTTACTCGCAGAATAAGCACCGGCTAACTCTGTGCCAGCAGCCGCGGTAATACAGAGGGTGCAAGCGTTAATCGGATTTACTGGGCGTAAAGCGCGCGTAGGCGGCTAATTAAGTCAAATGTGAAATCCCCGAGCTTAACTTGGGAATTGCATTCGATACTGGTTAGCTAGAGTGTGGGAGAGGATGGTAGAATTCCAGGTGTAGCGGTGAAATGCGTAGAGATCTGGAGGAATACCGATGGCGAAGGCAGCCATCTGGCCTAACACTGACGCTGAGGTGCGAAAGCATGGGGAGCAAACAGGATTAGATACCCTGGTAGTCCATGCCGTAAACGATGTCTACTAGCCGTTGGGGCCTTTGAGGCTTTAGTGGCGCAGCTAACGCGATAAGTAGACCGCCTGGGGAGTACGGTCGCAAGACTAAAACTCAAATGAATTGACGGGGGCCCGCACAAGCGGTGGAGCATGTGGTTTAATTCGATGCAACGCGAAGAACCTTACCTGGCCTTGACATAGTAAGAACTTTCCAGAGATGGATTGGTGCCTTCGGGAACTTACATACAGGTGCTGCATGGCTGTCGTCAGCTCGTGTCGTGAGATGTTGGGTTAAGTCCCGCAACGAGCGCAACCCTTTTCCTTATTTGCCAGCGAGTAATGTCGGGAACTTTAAGGATACTGCCAGTGACAAACTGGAGGAAGGCGGGGACGACGTCAAGTCATCATGGCCCTTACGGCCAGGGCTACACACGTGCTACAATGGTCGGTACAAAGGGTTGCTACACAGCGATGTGATGCTAATCTCAAAAAGCCGATCGTAGTCCGGATTGGAGTCTGCAACTCGACTCCATGAAGTCGGAATCGCTAGTAATCGCGGATCAGAATGCCGCGGTGAATACGTTCCCGGGCCTTGTACACACCGCCCGTCACACCATGGGAGTTTGTTGCACCAGAAGTAGCTAGCCTAACTGCAAAGAGGGCGGTTACCACGGTGTGGCCGATGACTGGGGTGAAGTCGTAACAAGGTAGCCGTAGGGGAACCTGCGGCTGGATCACCTCCTTAACGAAAGATTGACGATTGGTAAGAATCCACAACAAGTTGTTCTTCATAGATGTATCTGAGGGTCTGTAGCTCAGTTGGTTAGAGCACACGCTTGATAAGCGTGGGGTCACAAGTTCAAGTCTTGTCAGACCCACCATGACTTTGACTGGTTGAAGTTATAGATAAAAGATACATGACTGATGATGTAAGCTGGGGACTTAGCTTAGTTGGTAGAGCGCCTGCTTTGCACGCAGGAGGTCAGGAGTTCGACTCTCCTAGTCTCCACCAGAACTTAAGATAAGTTCGGATTACAGAAATTAGTAAATAGAGATTTCGGTCTTGGTTTATTAACTTCTGTGATTTAAGTATCACGGTATTAAGCATGACCTGACGAAGGCGTGTTTATTCATTAACAGATTGGCAAAATTGAGTCTGAAATAAATTGTTCACTCAAGAGTTTAGATTAAGCAATTAATCTAGATGAATTGAGAACTAGCAAATTAACTGAATCAAGCGTTTTGGTATATGAATTTAGATTGAAGCTGTACAGTGTTTAAGTACACAGTACTCTAAACTGAAATGTTGAAGTTACTAACTTGTAGGTAACATCGACTGTTTGGGGTTGTATAGTCAAGTAATTAAGTGCATGTGGTGGATGCCTTGGCAGTCAGAGGCGATGAAAGACGTGATAGCCTGCGAAAAGCTCCGGGGAGGCGGCAAATATCCTTTGATCCGGAGATGTCTGAATGGGGGAACCCACCTACTTTAAGGTAGGTATTGCAACATGAATACATAGTGTTGCAAGGCGAACGAGGGGAAGTGAAACATCTCAGTACCCTTAGGAAAAGAAATCAATTGAGATTCCCTCAGTAGCGGCGAGCGAACGGGGATCAGCCCATTAAGTTATGTGTGTTTTAGTGGAACGCTCTGGGAAGTGCGAACGTAGAGGGTGATATTCCCGTACACGAAAGGGCACACATAATGATGACGAGTAGGGCGAGGCACGTGAAACCTTGTCTGAATATGGGGGGACCATCCTCCAAGGCTAAATACTCCTGACTGACCGATAGTGAACCAGTACCGTGAGGGAAAGGCGAAAAGAACCCCTGTGAGGGGAGTGAAATAGATCCTGAAACCGCATGCATACAAGCAGTGGGAGCACCTTCGTGGTGTGACTGCGTACCTTTTGTATAATGGGTCAGCGACTTATATTCAGTAGCGAGGTTAACCGTATAGGGGAGCCGTAGAGAAATCGAGTCTTAATAGGGCGTTTAGTTGCTGGGTATAGACCCGAAACCAGGCGATCTATCCATGAGCAGGTTGAAGGTTGGGTAACACTAACTGGAGGACCGAACCCACTGTCGTTGAAAAGCCAGGGGATGACTTGTGGATAGGGGTGAAAGGCTAATCAAGCCTGGTGATAGCTGGTTCTCCCCGAAAGCTATTTAGGTAGCGCCTCGGACGAATACCATAGGGGGTAGAGCACTGTTTCGGCTAGGGGGTCATCCCGACTTACCAAACCGATGCAAACTCCGAATACCTATGAGTACTATCCGGGAGACAGACTGCGGGTGCTAACGTCCGTAGTCAAGAGGAAAACAATCCAGACCGCCAGCTAAGGCCCCAAAATCATAGTTAAGTGGGAAACGATGTGGGAAGGCATAGACAGCTAGGAGGTTGGCTTAGAAGCAGCCACCCTTTAAAGAAAGCGTAATAGCTCACTAGTCGAGTCGGCCTGCGCGGAAGATGTAACGGGGCTAAAACTATGTGCCGAAGCTGCGGATTTGACATTAGTCAAGTGGTAGGGGAGCGTTCTGTAAGCCGATGAAGGTGTATTGAGAAGTATGCTGGAGGTATCAGAAGTGCGAATGCTGACGTGAGTAACGACAAAACGGGTGAAAAACCCGTTCGCCGAAAGACCAAGGGTTCCAGTCCAACGTTAATCGGGGCTGGGTGAGTCGACCCCTAAGGCGAGGCCGAAAGGCGTAGTCGATGGGAAATTGGTTAATATTCCAATACTTCTGTGTAATGCGATGAGAGGACGGAGAAGGTTAAGTCAGCCTGGCGTTGGTTGTCCAGGTGGAAGGATGTAGGTATGTATCTTAGGCAAATCCGGGGTACTCTATACTGAGATCCGATAGCAAGCTGTACTTGTACAGTGAAGTGGCTGATACCATGCTTCCAGGAAAAGTCTCTAAGCTTCAGTTACACAGGAATCGTACCCGAAACCGACACAGGTGGTCAGGTCGAGTAGACCAAGGCGCTTGAGAGAACTCTGCTGAAGGAACTAGGCAAAATGGTACCGTAACTTCGGGAGAAGGTACGCTGTTGTTGGTGATGGAACTTGCTTCCTGAGCTGATGACAGCCGCAGAAACCAGGCCGCTGCAACTGTTTATTAAAAACATAGCACTCTGCAAACACGAAAGTGGACGTATAGGGTGTGATGCCTGCCCGGTGCTGGAAGGTTAATTGATGGGGTTAGCGTAAGCGAAGCTCTTGATCGAAGCCCCAGTAAACGGCGGCCGTAACTATAACGGTCCTAAGGTAGCGAAATTCCTTGTCGGGTAAGTTCCGACCTGCACGAATGGCATAATGATGGCGGCGCTGTCTCCAGCAGAGGCTCAGTGAAATCGAAATCGCTGTGAAGATGCAGTGTACCCGCGGCTAGACGGAAAGACCCCGTGAACCTTTACTGCAGCTTGACACTGAACTTTGACCTTACTTGTGTAGGATAGGTGGGAGGCTTTGAAGTTGGAACGCTAGTTCCAATGGAGCCGTCCTTGAAATACCACCCTGGTAATGTTGAGGTTCTAACTCTGTCCCGTTATCCGGGACGAGGACCGTGTCTGGTGGGTAGTTTGACTGGGGCGGTCTCCTCCTAAAGAGTAACGGAGGAGTACGAAGGTGCGCTCAGCGTGGTCGGAAATCACGCGTAGAGTATAAAGGCAAAAGCGCGCTTAACTGCGAGACCCACAAGTCGAGCAGGTACGAAAGTAGGTCTTAGTGATCCGGTGGTTCTGTATGGAAGGGCCATCGCTCAACGGATAAAAGGTACTCTGGGGATAACAGGCTGATACCGCCCAAGAGTTCATATCGACGGCGGTGTTTGGCACCTCGATGTCGGCTCATCTCATCCTGGGGCTGAAGCAGGTCCCAAGGGTATGGCTGTTCGCCATTTAAAGAGGTACGCGAGCTGGGTTTAGAACGTCGTGAGACAGTTCGGTCCCTATCTACCGTGGGCGCTGGAAATTTGAGAGGATCTGCTCCTAGTACGAGAGGACCAGAGTGGACGAACCTCTGGTGTACCGGTTGTGACGCCAGTCGCATCGCCGGGTAGCTATGTTCGGAAGGGATAACCGCTGAAAGCATCTAAGCGGGAAGCCTACCTCAAGATAAGATTTCCCTAGGACTTTATGTCCTCTAAAGAGCCGTTCGAGACTAGGACGTTGATAGGTTGGATGTGGAAGCATAGTGATATGTGAAGCTGACCAATACTAATTGCTCGTGAGGCTTGACTATACAACACCCAAGCAGTTGTATATAAAGCATCAATCGATTCATAAATCTACAAACAAACTTGATTTAGTTACTCCATTAGATAAAATGAACAAGTTCAGATTCAATCAGCCCATCTGTAAAGATTTGGAAAACGCATTGGCAACCAATAAGACCAAAGCAAGTATCCATAAACAGTTGTGCTGGCGACCATAGCAAGAGTGAACCACCTGATCCCTTCCCGAACTCAGAAGTGAAACCTCTTAGCGCTGATGGTAGTGTGGGGTTACCCATGTGAGAGTAAGTCATCGCCAGCTCATTATTC
>NZ_JBIUCQ010000029.1:0-2370 GCF_044538495.1 Acinetobacter sp. ABJ_C4_1
CAAACACAGGCGCATCGGCAAGTTGAATATCAACGGTATTACCACTGATAACCGTTTTAACATTCGAGTTCGAGCCAGATGCTGTCAGCCCACCTGTGATATTCAGGGTTTCACCCAATTTACGGTCAACACTGCCACTGTTACCTGCAAAGGTAATCGGTTTAACCACTTCATTGTTCAAGTTAGTTAAGGCATCACCCACATTATTGGCATTAACTGTTGTACCGTCAGTTTTAGTGGTGACATAAGTTGGTGAGCTTACTGCACCTGTAGTGCTATCATAGCTTGCACCACCGCCCAGATTATTGGCTGTGCTATTGCCCAAGGCATCAGTCTTGTTGTTGCTTGAGGTACTTAATGCATCAAGCTGGCCTTTGTTTACTGCATCGGTTGCTGCTGTACCCGCACCAACATTGGTAACTTTCTCACCATTGGCATCCAGTCCGTTCGCTGTCAGCTTCCCTGCAAACACAGGCGCATCGGCAAGTTGAATATCAACGGTATTGCCACTGATAACCGTTTTAACATTCGAGTTCGAGCCAGATGCTGTCAGGCCACCTGTGATATTCAGGGTTTCACCCAATTTACGGTCAACACTGCCGCTGTTACCCGCAAAGGTAATCGGTTTAACCACTTCATTGTTCAGGTTAGTTAAGGCATCACCGACATTGTTGGCATTAATTGTTGTACCATCAGTTTTAGTGGTGACATAAGTTGGTGAGCTTACTGCACCTGTAGTGCTGTCATAGCTTGCGCCACCACCCAGATTGTTGGCTGTGCTGTTGCCCAAGGCATCAGTCTTGTTATTGCTTGAGGTACTTAATGCATCAAGCTGGCCTTTGTTTACTGCATCAGTAGCATTGGTGCCCGCTGCTACGTTACTGATTGTGTTGCCTGCAGCATCAATACCAGTCTTGGTCACACTTGGTCCACCAGTGATGGTTAAACCATTCGTATCCAGCTTACTGTCCCCTGCCGTTACACTGTCAATATTCAGATCACGATTTAAGCCATACTGAATCGTATTGCCGGTCTTGGTCACTTTCAGGTTGGTTTCACCTGCAATCGTACCAATGTCTACCGTATCACCAGCTTTTACTGCACCCGCATTGGTACCATTACTTTGTAGTGTCCAGCCTTTGTCTAATGCAGTGATCGCATCGCCCACGTTATTCACGTTGTTGCCATTCACAGTATAGGTCGGTGAGCTTACTGCACCTGTTGTGCTGTCATAACTTGCACCACCACCCAGATTATTAGCTGTACTGTTGCCCAAGGCATCGGTCTTGTTGTTGCTTGACGTACTTAACGCATCAAGCTGGCCTTTGTTTACTGCATCGGTTGCTGCTGTACCCGCACCGACATTGGTAACTTTCTCACCATTGGCATCCAGTCCGTTCGCTGTCAGCTTCCCTGCAAACACCGGAGCATCTGCAAGTTGAATATCAACGGTATTGCCACTGATAACCGTTTTAACATTCGAGTTCGAGCCAGATGCTGTCAGGCCACCTGTGATATTCAGGGTTTCACCCAATTTACGGTCGACACTGCCGCTGTTACCCGCAAAGGTAATCGGTTTAACCACTTCATTGTTCAGGTTAGTTAAGGCATCACCGACATTGTTGGCATTAACTGTTGTACCGTCAGTTTTAGTGGTGACATAAGTTGGTGAGCTTACTGCACCTGTAGTGCTGTCATAGCTTGCACCACCACCCAGATTGTTGGCTGTGCTGTTGCCCAAGGCATCAGTCTTGTTGTTGCTTGATGTGCTTAACGCATCAAGCTGACTAACATTGACAGCATCAGTCGCATTGGTACCTGCCGCAACATTGGTAATCTTCTGGTTACCCGCATTAATACCTGCAGTGGTTACACTTGGGCCACCAGTAATAGTTAAGCCACTGTTATCAACCTTGCTATTCCCAACTGTTAAGCTACCCGCATTGGTTAATGCAATGTTGTCATTCACATTGTATTTATAGGTATTGGTTGCAGGGTCATATACTGCAGTGGTGTTGGTGCCATTGGCAAAGTTAACCGTTTCACCCAGCTTCACATTGTCAGCCGTACCACCATTCACACTAAAATTCAGGCCTTTGTCTGCTGTCGCTTGTGCTGCTGCAGCATTGGTGACTGCCGTGTTTGCCGTATTTTGAGCTGCTGCCGCATTGGTCACCGCTGTGTTTGCGGTGTTCTGAGCAGTGGTTACATTCTGGTTGGTCGCATCTAACTGGCTACCATTTACTGCATCTGTTGATGTCGCAGAAATCGTTCCAGCAGCTACATTAGTAACTTTTTGGTTGCCCGCATTAATACCTGCAGTGGTTACACTCGGACCACCGGTAATCGTTAATCCGCTGTTATCAACCT